>NZ_JBHSQJ010000009.1:0-23915 GCF_042658505.1 Streptacidiphilus monticola
GGAGACGTAGTACTCGTTGCTCGCGCAGCCGTGCACCAGGTAGGTCGACTTCCACCGGCTGTAGGCCGACCTGACCGCGGCGTCGCGGGTGGACTGGGAGGCGCTGGGCAGCACGCCGGCCTTGTAGGTCGCATGCTGGGGAAAGGGGTGCGCCGGGGTGGTCGCCGCGGCGGCCGACGGGCCCCCGAGGGCCACCGCCCCGACGCCGAGGCACGCGGCGGCCGCCGTCGAGGCGACCAGCGTGCGGAGAGGGTGCTTCATTGCCGTGCTCCTTCTGTGGGGGAAGGTCCGGATCTGACGCAACGTTAGGAAAGCTTCCTAACAAGAATGGGACACAGCGTGGCCCTCGCGGCAGGAGCGCGTCAAGAGTGCGGCGCGAAGAAGTCGCGGACCTGCGGCGGACTCTGACGACGTGTCAGGGAGGCCGCCGGGCGGTCAGGCGCCGGCCTGGTCCACGTTGTCGAAGGGGGCGACCAACTGCCGCAGCAGCCTCGCCAGTTCCTCGCGCTGCCCAGCCGAGAGCTCGGCGAGGATCTCCCGCTCGTGGTCGAGCAGTCCGGCCAGGGCCGCGTCCGCGTGCTCCTGGCCCGCCTCGGTCAGCCGGACCAGCACCCCGCGGCGGTCGCCCGGGTCGGGCAGACGCTGCACCAGGCCCTTGCCGGCCAGGCGGTCGATCCGGTTCGTCATGGTGCCCGAGGTGACCAGGGTCTGCGTCAGCAGCTGGCCGGGGGAGAGCTGGTACGGCGCGCCCGCCCGGCGCAGCGCTGTCAGCACGTCGAACTCCCAGGGCTCCAGGCTGTGCTCGGCGAAGGCCGTGCGCCGGGCGCGGTCGAGGTGGCGGGCGAGCCGGCTGATCCGGCTGAGCACCTCCAGTGGCTCCACGTCGAGGTCGGGGCGCTCTCGACGCCATGCCGCGACCAGCCGATCGACCTCGTCCTCCATGGCGATCAGTGTAGTGAAGGAACTGTCGATATGAAGTCTCTTGACATCAAGAAATCATTGCGGGCATGCTGCCCGAGTATCTTGATGTCAAGATAGTCCGGAGGCGAGACCCATGCCCAGCTGGGACCCCGAGCTCTACCTGCGCCACGCCGACCACCGCGCCCGCCCCTTCCGCGAACTCCTCGCCCGCGTGCCGCTCACCCCCGCCCGCGTCACCGACCTCGGCTGCGGCCCCGGCAACAGCACCGCCGCCGCGGCCGCCCACTGGCCCCAGGCCCGGATCACCGGTATCGACAACTCCCCCGACATGATCGCCGCCGCCCGCCGCGACCACCCCGGCCTCGACTTCCGGCTCGGCGACCTCCTCGACTACGACCCCCGCCAGGACCGCCCCGACGCCATCGTCTCCAACGCCGCCTTCCAGTGGGTCGCCGGGCACGAACACCGCTTCCCCGACTGGATCGCCGCCCTCCCCAGCGGGGGCGTGCTCGCCTTTCAGATCCCCGACAACTTCGACCAGCCCGCCCACACCCTCCTCGCCCAACTGCGCCAAAGCCCCCGCTGGAAAGCCACGTTGGGCCACGTCGACCGCCCCGCCGTCCCCACTCCCGCCGACTACCTGCAGCAGCTCACCGACCTCGGCTGCGCCGTCGACGTCTGGGAGACCACCTACCACCAGATCCTCACCGCCGAGGACGCCGTCGTCGACTGGATGCGCGGCACCGGACTGCGTCCCGCCCTCGACGCCCTCCCCGACGACCAGGCCCGCGCGGACTTCCTCGCCGACTACCGCGCCCTCACCGCCCAGGCCTACCCCGCCCACCCCTGGGGCACCGTCCTCCCCTACCACCGCGTCTTCGTCGTCGCCGTCAAGAAGTGAGCCAGCCATGATCACCGCCCTCGACCACGTCCAACTCGCCGCCCCCGCAGGCAGCGAGGACCAGCTGCGCGGCTACTACCGCGACGTCCTCGGCCTCGTCGAGATCCCCAAGCCGCCCGTCCTCGCCGCCCGCGGTGGCTGCTGGTTCGCCACTCCCGACGGCAGCGTCCAGCTCCACCTCGGCATCGAGGAACCCTTCACCCCCGCCAAGAAGGCCCACCCCGCCCTGCGCATCCGCGGCATCCACGCCTACGCCGACACCCTGGCCGCCAAGGGCGCCCAGGTCGTCTGGGACGACAACCTCCCCGGCCACGACCGCTTCTACAGCTTCGACCCCGTCGGCAACCGCATCGAGTTCCTGGAACCCCGCGCATGACCGCGCGTCGGATCCCGCCCACCACCACCCTCGCCGACCTGCTCGGCCCCGAGCAGGTACTCGACCCCGCCATCCACAGCCTGTGGACACCCGTGCCGCGAGTCTCCGGCCCCGCCTACACCGTCCGCTGCCCGCCCGGCGACAACCTGATGCTCCACGCCGCCATCCACCGCGCCCCACACGGCTCCGTCATCGTCGCCGACGCCGGCGCCGACACCCGCTGGGCCCTCGCCGGCGGCAACGTGTGCGCCGTGGCCCGCCGCCGCGGCATCGCCGGATTCGTCCTCGACGGCGTCGTCCGCGACATCGCCGAGATCACCGCCATGGGCTTCCCCGTCTTCGCCCGCGGCGTCGTCCCCATCCCCGGCGCCAAGAAGGCCGTCGAACCCCTCGACACCCCGGTGGACTGCGGCGGCGTCCGCGTCCGCCCCGGCGACCTCGTCGTCGCAGACGAGGACGGCATCGTCACCGTCCCGGCCCAGCGCACCGACCGGACCCTCGCCGCCGCCCACGCCAAGCTCGCCGCGGAAGCCGCAGAAGGCCTCGACCAATGGGAGGCGGCCCACCGCGCCCGCATCGAACAGCTGCTGACGGGCCGTCAGTGACAAGCCGCAGCTGCTCAGCCCTTGCGGCGGCTGACCAGCTGCGGCTTCCTCTCCAGTCCCTCCAGGCCGTGCCAGGCCAGATTCACCAGGTGCGCCACCACATCCGCCTTCCGCGGCCGGCGCACCTCCAACCACCACTGACCCGTCAACGCCACCATCCCCACCAGCATCTGCGAGTACATCGGCGCCAACTTCGGGTCGAAACCCCGGGACTTGAACTCCAGCCCCAGAATGTCCTCCACCTGCGTCGCGATATCGCTGATCAGCGACGCGAACGTCCCCGTCGACTGCGCCACCGGGGAATCGCGCACCAGGATCCGGAAGCCGTCCGTCGACGTCTCGATGTAGTCCAGCAGCGCGAACGCCGCCTCCTCCAGCAGCTCCCGTGGATGACCACCCGTCAACGACCCGGTCACCATGTCCAGCAGCAGCTGCATCTCCCGGTCCACGACGACCGCGTACAGCCCCTCCTTGCCCCCGAAGTGCTCGTACACCACCGGCTTCGACACCCCGGCCTTGGCCGCGATCTCCTCCACCGACGTCGCCTCGTACCCCCGCTCCGCGAACAGCGTGCGGCCGATGTCCAGCAGCTGCTCCCGCCGCTGCTTCCCGCTCATCCGCACCCGCGTCCCACGCGGTGCCCCACCGGACCCCCGAGCCTGCTTGGCCGGAACCCGCGGATTGTCGCCTGCCGCCCCTGCTGCCACGCCACCGCTGCTCTGGTTCACGGCACCATCATGCCGCGCGCCGGGCCGCCACCCGATCGGGGCTCGGCCAGCGCACGTCCCGCGCCCACCCCGCCAGCTCGAACCAGCGGATGATCCGCGCCGACGAGTCCACCTGACCCCGCAGCACACCGTGCCGGGCCGAGGTGGGATCCGCGTGGTGCAGGTTGTGCCAGGACTCACCGCAGGACAGCACCGCCAGCCACCAGACATTGCCCGACCTGTCCCGCGACTTGAACGGCCGCTCGCCGATCGCATGGCAGATCGAGTTGATCGACCACGTCACGTGGTGCAGCAACGCCACCCGGACCAGCGACGCCCAGAAGAACGCCGTGAGCGCTCCCTGCCAGGACCAGGACCACAGACCGCCCACCAGCGGCGGGATCAGCAGCGAGACCGCGGTGAACAGACCGAACTGGCGCGAGATCCAGACCAGCTGACGGTCCTTGAGCAGATCGGGGGCGTAGGTCTGCTGGGGGGTCTGCTCCGCGTCGAACATCCAGCCCATGTGCGCCCAGAACAGGCCCTTCATCAGGGCGGGGACCGTCTCGCCGTAGCGCCAGGGCGAGTGCGGGTCGCCGTCCTTGTCGGAGAACCTGTGGTGCTTGCGGTGGTCCGCCACCCAGCGCACCAGCGGCCCCTCGACCGCCAGGCTGCCGGCGATCGCGAGGACGACCTGGAGGGGCTTGTTGGCCTTGAACGACCCGTGGGTGAAGTAGCGGTGGAAACCGACGGTGATGCCGTGGCAGGCCACGAAGTACATCACCACGCCGATGACGATGTCGTGCCAGCCCAGGCCCCAGCCCCAGGCCACGGGGACGGCCGCGACCAGCGCGGCGAAGGGGACCCCGATGAACAGCGCGAGGGTGATCCGCTCGACCAGCCCCTGCTTCTCGCCGCCCCGGGTCCCGGAAGGCGTCGCCGCCGTCGTCGTCGCCGTCGCCGACGACGCCAGGGCCGAGGCCGACTCCTGCGGAGGGCTCGAAGCACTCGTCCGCGCCTCGGCGACGGGCTCGGTGGTGGGGTGGATGCTCATGGTCGCCTCTCAGCAGGCCAGAAGGTCAGGCAGGCTACGGGACCGTAACCTACGGCATCGTAGGTTCTGTACCCGGGGACGAGGAAGACCATCCCTCCGAGCGGCGTTTCCGGAGGGCCGAATTCCCGATCAAGGCGCAATCCGCTCGAACGTGTGGACCGCGGCCGATCTGCTGCGCCGGTGGCCGGGACCGGGCGAAGCTCGGCCCATGGACGACGACACCACGCTTCGCACCCACGCAGCCGCCCTGCGCGAGCAGGGGCTGACGCGCCGTCAGATCATGGACAGGCTCGGGATCGACAGCAAGTACCGGCTCAACCGCCTGCTCCAGTGGGAGATCCCACCCGACTGCCCGCGCCGCGCGCGGGCCAAGGATGCCGAACGGGAACGCGCGAGAGAGCTGCGCCGGGCCGGTTGGACCTACAGCCAGATCCAGAAGGAACTGCGCATCTCGCAGGCGTCGATCTCTCTATGGGTCGCCGATCTGCCGAAGCCGCCGCCGCGCCTCTCTCCCGCTGAGCAGGCGCGCCACGCCAATGAGGTGCGCTGGGAGCCGTACCGACGGGAGCGGGACCGGCAGCGGCGCGAGGTCTTGGAGCAAGCGGCGAGGGAGGCGGCGGATCTGACGGAGCGTGAGCTTCTCATGGTGGGGGCGGCTCTGTACTGGGCGGAGGGAAGCAAGTCCAAGCCGCACCGGCGAGCGGAACGGGCGGTCTTCATCAACAGCGACCCGGGCGTCATCCGCGTGTATCTGGCTTGGCTCGACCTGATCGGGGTCGCCCGGAGCGAGCTGACCTTCCGCGTGCACATCCACGAGACGGCCGATGCGGAGAGCGCCCAGCGATTCTGGGCGCAGGTGGTCGACGCCGGAGCTGAGCAGTTCGCCCGCCCGACCCTGAAGCGGCACAACCCGAGGACAGTGCGCAAGAACACCGGCGAGGGGTACCACGGCTGCCTGGTGATCGATGTTCGGCGAAGCGCTGACCTTTACCGTCGCATCGAGGGCTGGTGGTACGGCATAGTAGGAGCCGCCACAAAGCAGTCCGCCGTGGGGTAATTGGCAACCCGCCAAACTTTGGATTTGGACGATGCTGGTTCGAGTCCAGCCGGCGGAACCGCATGCGAGGTCAGGGCTATCCTCGGCGTACACCCGAACTACGCCGAGGAGCCTGACCCCGTGACTCCCACCGCTGTCATCGTTCTCGCCGCGGGCGAGGGGACCAGGATGAAGTCGGCCGTCAGGCCGAAGGTCATGCACGAGATCTGCGGCCGCACCCTCGTCGGCCACGCCGTCGCCGCCGCGCAGGAGTTGGCGCCCGAGCACGTGGTCGTGGTCATCGGGCACATGCGCGAGCAGGTCGCCGAGCATCTCGCCGCCGTCGATCCCGGGATCCGGGCGGTCGTCCAGGAGCGCCAGCTCGGCACCGGCAACGCCGTCCGCGTCGCGCTCGACGCCCTCGCCGCCGACGGGACGGTCCTCGACGGGACCGTGATCGTCAGCACCGGGGACACGCCGCTCCTCACCGGCGCCACCCTGCAGGCCCTCGCCGAGGCGCACGCCAAGGACGGCAACGCCGTCACCGTGCTGACCGCCGAGGTCCCGGACGCCACCGGCTACGGCCGCATCCTCCGCGCCGCCGACGGCGCGGTGCAGGCGATCGTCGAGCACAAGGACGCCAGCGACGCCCAGCGGGCCATCAACGAGATCAACTCGGGCGTCTTCGCCTTCGACGGCAAGCTGCTCGCCGAGGGCCTGGCCGAGGTCCGGACGGACAACAGCCAGGGCGAGGAGTACCTCACCGACGTCCTCGGCATCCTCCGCGAGGCCGGGCACCGGGTCGGGGCGGTGGTCGCCGCCGACTACCGGGACATCCTCGGGATCAACGACAGGGTCCAACTGGCCCAGGCCCGGCGCATCATGAACGACCGTCTGCTGGACGCCGCGATGCGCGCCGGCGTCACCGTCGTCGACCCGGCGAGCACCTGGCTGGACGTCCAGGTGACGTACGAGCGCGACGCGGTGCTGCACCCGAACACCCAGCTGCGCGGGGCGACCTCGATCGGCGAGGGCGCGGAGGTCGGCCCGAACTGCACGCTGACGGACACTCAGGTGGGCCCGGGCGCGGTTGTGATCAACGCCACAACCGAGCGTGCCGTGATCGGGGAGCTGGCCCAGGTCGGCCCGTACGCGTACCTGCGCCCGGGCACGGTGCTGGCCCGCAAGGCGAAGGCCGGCACGTACGTGGAGATGAAGAACGCGACGGTCGGTGAGGGCAGCAAGGTGCCGCACCTCTCCTACGTGGGTGACGCCACCATCGGCGTCGGCTCGAACATCGGGGCGGCCTCGGTGTTCGTCAACTACGACGGGGTCAACAAGCACCACTCGACGGTGGGGGACCACTGCCGGACCGGTTCCGACAACATGTTCGTGGCCCCGGTCCACGTGGGTGACGGTGCTTACACCGCGGCCGGCTCGGTGATCTACCAGGACGTCCCGCCGGGCGCGCTGGCGGTGACCCGCCCGCAGCAGCGGAACATCGAGGGCTGGGTGGAGCGCAAGCGGTCCGGCACCGCCTCGGCGGAGGCCGCGGCGGCGGCGAAGCGGCGGGCCGAGGAGGGCTGAGGGTCGGCCTGGCGAGGGCTGCGCCGGGCCGGAGGGCTGCTCGGGGCACTCGTCGGGGTGCCCCGGAGGCGACGGCATGCCTGCGCGCCGCGTAACCTGGGTGTCATCCATACGCCGCAGGCTCGTCGCCGCCTGGGGTGTGCCAGCCAACCCACCTCCCCCTGCCTACGGCTGCTGCCCGCCCTGGGCCGTGCGCCGGGGGTCGTGCGCGTCAGCAACAAGGAGACGGTTCAGTGACCGGGATCAAATCCTCCGGCTCGCGGAAGATGATGCTCTTCTCCGGCCGTGCCCACCCCGCCCTGGCCGAGGAGGTGGCCGAGCAGCTGGGCGTGGATCTGGTTCCGACGAAGGCCCTGGACTTCGCCAACGGCGAGATCTACGTGCGGTACGAGGAGTCGGTGCGCGGTGCGGACGCCTTCGTGCTGCAGAGCCACACGGCCCCGATCAACCAGTGGATCATGGAGCAGCTCATCATGATCGACGCCCTGAAGCGGGCCTCGGTCAAGAGCATCACCGTGATCATGCCGTTCTACGGCTATGCCCGTCAGGACAAGAAGCACCTGGGTCGTGAGCCGATCTCGGCGCGGCTGATAGCGGACCTGCTGAAGCAGGCGGGCGCGGACCGGCTGATGTCGGTGGATCTGCACACGGCGCAGATCCAGGGGTTCTTCGACGGTCCGGTGGACCACCTGTTCGCGCTGCCGATCCTGGCGGACTACGTGGGGTCGAAGGTGGACCGGGAGCGGCTGACGGTGGTCTCCCCGGACGCGGGCCGGGTGCGGGTGGCGGACCAGTGGTCGGACCGGCTGGGAGCGCCCCTGGCGATCATCCACAAGCGGCGTGACCCGAACGTGGCCAACAAGGTGATGTCGGCCGAGGTCGTCGGCGACGTCAAGGGCAGGGTCTGCGTGCTGGTGGACGACATGATCGACACCGGTGGCACGATCGTGGCGGCCGCGGAGGCGCTGTTCGAGCAGGGTGCCGCGGATGTGATCGTGGCGGCGACGCACGGTGTGCTGTCCGGTCCGGCGGCGGACCGGTTGAAGAACTCGCGGGCGAGCGAGTTCGTGTTCACGAACACCCTGCCGACGCCGGGTGAGCTGCAGTTGGACAAGGTGACGACGCTGTCGATCGCGCCGCTGATCGCGCGGGCGATCCGCGAGGTCTTCGACGACGGTTCGGTGACCAGCCTGTTCGACGGCGCGCACTGAGCGCGCGGCGCCGCCGTTGCGGCGGCTGATCGTTTTGGCCCCTTCGCCGGGCGCGGTTAGACTTCTGGTCTTGCCCGGCGAGGGGGCTTCTTGCTGCCCCGTTATCGACGCGCTTCTTGGTTTCGAGAGTGTGTGATAGGCGCCAGGCGCTCACCGATCGTCTCTCGAGTAGTACAAGGAGCGCTGCCATGTCCGAGATCCGTCTCGACGCCCAGGCCCGTACCGAGTTCGGCAAGGGTGCGTCCCGCCGCGACCGTCGTGCCGGCCTGGTTCCCGCCGTCGTCTACGGCCACGGCCACACCCCGGTCCACGTCAACCTGCCGGGCCACGACCTGATGCTGGCGCTGAAGACCCCGAACGCGCTGATCTCCATCAAGATTGACGGCAAGGACGAGTTCGTGCTGCCGAAGGCCGTGCAGCGCGACCCGATCAAGCGCTTCCTGAAGCACGTGGACCTGCTGCTGGTCAAGCGTGGCGAGAAGGTCACGGTCGAGGTCCCGGTCGTCACCGAGGGCGAGCTGGCCCCGGGCGGCAACCTGCTGGAGCACGTTCTGAACGCGCTGCCGGTCGAGGCCGAGGCCACCCACCTGCCGGAGAACGTCACGGTCTCCGTCGAGGGCCTGGAGGCGGGCGCCTCCATCCACGCCAAGGACATCACGCTGCCGAACGGCGTCTCGCTGGCGGTCGACGCCGACGCCGTGGTCCTGCACGTCGTGGGCGCGCAGGTCGAGGCCGCCGCGGAGGAGACCGAGGGCGAGGCCGGCGAGGAGTCCGCCGAGGCCTGAGCCTCTGCGCGGGGGCGCTGAGCCTCCGTCAGTTCCTGTTCCACGTACGCTGCCCCGGTCGGTCCGGCCGGGGCAGCGTCGTGCCGTTGGAGGGTGCACGCTGATGGCCATGAACGACGCGCGGGAGTCGCAGCAGTCCGGCCCGTGGCTGGTGGTGGGTCTGGGCAATCCGGGGCCGGAGTATGCCGGGAACCGGCACAACATCGGCTTCATGGTGGCGGATCTGCTGGTGGAGCGGGTCGGCGGGAGGTTCAAGTCGCACAAGTCGCGGGCGCAGGTGGTGGAGGGCCGGCTGGCGGGTCAGCGGGTGGTGCTGGCGAAGCCGATGACCTTCATGAACCTGTCGGGCGGTCCGGTGGTGGCGCTGCGGGACTTCTACAAGCTGACGCCGGAGCGGCTGGTGGTGATCCATGACGAGCTGGACGTGGAGTACGCGGCGCTGCGGCTGAAGCGGGGCGGCGGGGACAACGGCCACAACGGCCTGAAGTCGATCACTAAGTCGTTGGGCCCGGACTACTTCCGGGTGCGGGCGGGCATCGGCCGGCCGCCGGGGCGGATGGAGGTGGCGGACTTCGTGCTGCGGGACTTCACCGCTTCGGAGCGCAAGGAGCTGCCCTGGTTCGTGGACCGTGCGGCGGACGCGGTCGAGGCTCTGCTCTCCGAGGGCCTGGAGCGGGCGCAGCAGAACTACAACGGCTGAGCGGAAAGGCGATGAGCGGGAGCAGCGTCAGCTGCTCCCGCTCATCGCTTGGTGTCCGGTCCTGGCCGGGTGCTCAGCTGACGGTCAGCTGGCGCGCACCCAGGTGTTGGGACCCCAGCTGTCGACGTACCACTGGTTCGGGGTGAACCAGGCGACCTCCCACGTTCCGCTCCGGGTGGCCTTGCCGCTGACGCGGAAGAAGCCGTGGGAGTCGGTGCGGGCGGTGCTGACGTACTGCCACTGCTTGCTGCCCGTCGGGCGGAAGAAGAGGTAGACGTGGGTGCCCTTGAGGACCTGCCAGCTGCCGTAGCCGCGGTAGTACACGTGGCCGCCGATGGTCAGGTAGTGGTTCTTGGCGATGGTGGTGTGGGCGGGCTTGCCACCGGTGACGATCGTCTCGTAGCGGAAGACGTGGACGATGTTGCCGTAGGTGGCGCTGTAGCCGGTGGCGGCGGGGGTGTAGAGCCGGTACCAGCCGTGGGGGTTGGGCACCCAGCCGCTGATGTTCTGCTCCCAGACGTTTGACGTCACCGGGATGTACCCGAGGTTCTTCCAGCCGGTCTTCCCGTTGGGGGAGGCCAGTAGGTAGACCTTGTTGCCGGGGACGCGGTTGTTGGTGCTGCTGACGGTCTGGTAGGCGCTCAGGTCCGAGTACTCGTCGATGCTCGCCGCGTCCAGGTGCAGGGTGACGACCTGGTGGATGGAGCTGAAGGCGACGTGGACGGCGGCGGCGGAGGTCAGGTACGGCGACCAGGTCCAGATGCTGGAGGGGCGGACGGAGAAGGTGCCGGGCGCGGCCGGGACGGTGGTGCTGACGGAGAAGCGGCCGTTGCCGTCGGTGATGGCGTTCCAGTCGCTGTACCAGCCGGGGTCGCCGGGGGACTGGTAGTCCAGGTGCACCCCGGTGAGCGGGGCCCAGCTTCCGTCGGCGGCCTGGTACTGGACGACGCCGCCGACCGTGTAGGAGCGTCCGGCGGTGCCGCCGCTGACCGCGGTGTGGTCGAGGACGATGCGGGTGGCGGACTGGCCGCGGGTGTTGACGGCCCGGCTGACGGAGTCGCTGCTGGCGTTGCCGGTCTGGGCGTAGGCCTGGAACAGGCCGCCCGCGAAGGTCCCGGGGACACCGACGGAGAGGCTGAAGGAGCCGTCGGCGGCGACGGTGCCCCAGGTGCCCAGTCCGGAGCCGGCCGGGCCGTTGAGGTAGACCACCGTGTAGGTGGTGCCGGGGGCCTGCGACTGGCCGGTGCGGGGGTCCCAGAGGGTGACCTTGCCCGTGGCGGTGACACTCTGGTGGGCGTAGTCCACGGTGGCCGGGCCGATGGTGGTGGCCGGGTCCAGCTGGGGCTGGAGCACGAACGCCACGTCGTTCAGGTCGTACGGGGTGGTGCCGACCTGGTTGGTCGCGTGCAGCACCACGTTGTACGTGTTGTAGACGGGCAGGTCGAGCGGGAGCTCCCAGGCGCCGTCGGTGTCGTTCCAGGTGAGGTTGTAGGTCGGCAGCGGGGTGGTGCCGTCCTTGTCGGTCGCCGGGTTTGCGCCGACGTAGAAGTCGGCGGTGACGCCGGAGGCCGGGTCGGCGGCGTCGAGGACGGCCTTGAGGACCAGGCCGCTCGCGGTGCGGTCGGCGGTCACGGTGGTGAACTGCGGTGCCGCGGTGGCGTCGTCGGCGGTGACCAGGCCGTGGTGCCGCGGGGCGGCCTGCGGCTTGGCGAACAGGTGGCCCGGGCCGAGGCCCGTGCCGCGGGTGGATGAAGTGAGTCTCGCCGTGGGCGAGTTGGTGGCTGCGGTGGCGGCCTGGGCGGGCAGCGCGGCGAGTGCCGTGAGCGCGGCGGCGGCCACCGCAGCGGGAATGGCGGTACGTATGCGCACCGGGTGGTCCCCCTGCGAAGGAGTGAGAAGAAGTAGGGATTCTCTGTGCTGTCACTGAGAATCGTCCGCACTCTAGTTCCTGGTCTGCCGGTACGGATTCCGGTTGTGTCCGAATTGAGTGCGGGTGACGCAGAAGATGAATGCCGAATCGTTATCGGAAACGGCTGCCGCCCGGTGGCCGAGGGGCCACCGGGCGGCAGGGAGAGGGGAACTGAGCGGGCGTCAGCCGGTGTTGCGCAGGCCGGCGGCGACGCCGTTGACGGTGAGGAGCAGGGCGCGGGAGCGCTCGGGGTCCTCGGCGGCGCCGTTGGCGGCGTCCTCGCGCTGGCGGCGCAGCAGGGCGACCTGGAGGTAGGAGATGGGGTCCAGGTAGGCGTCGCGGATGGCGAAGGTCTGCTTCAACACCGGGTTGTGGTCCAGGAGTTCGTTCTCGCCGGTGATCCGCAGCACCTCCTTGAGGGTGCGGTCGTGCTCGGCCTCGATGCGGGTGAACACGTGCTGCAGGTGGGCCGGGACGAGCTGCTCGACGTAGTGGCGGGCGATCCGCAGGTCCGTCTTGGCCAGCGTCATGGCGACGTTGGAGAGGAAATTGCGGAAGAAGTGCCACTCGCGGTGCATTTCGTCCAGGATGTCGCCGAGTCCGGCGTCACGGGCGGCGGCGAGGCCGGCGCCGACGCCGTACCAGCCGGGCACGATCTGGCGGGACTGGGTCCAGCCGAACACCCACGGGATGGCGCGCAGGCCGTCCAGGCCGGCGCCGGAGTCGGGGCGGCGGGAGGGGCGCGAGCCCAGGTGCAGGGAGGCGAGCTGGTCGACCGGGGTGGCCGCGAAGAAGTACGCGGGCAGGTCCGGGTCCTCGACCAGGACGCGGTAGGCGGTGTGGGCGGCCTCGGAGACGGTGTCCATGGTGGCGTCCCAGCGGGCCAGCGCCTCGGCGGACTGCCGGGGGGCGGTGTGCAGCGCGGAGGCCTCCAGCGTCGCGGAGACGGTGAGTTCGAGGTTCTCCCGGGCCAGCGACGGGATGAGGTACTTGTCGGAGATGACCTCGCCCTGCTCGGTGACCTTGATCTCGCCCTCCAGCGTCCCGTAGGGCTGGGCGAGGATGGCGTCGTGCGAGGGGCCGCCGCCGCGGCCGACGGTGCCGCCGCGGCCGTGGAAGAGCCGCAGCCGGATGCCGTACCGGTGGGCGACGTCGCGCAGCCGGCGCTGGGCGCGGTGGATCTCCCACTGGGAGGTGGTGATGCCGCCGAACTTGGAGGAGTCGGAGTAGCCGAGCATGACCTCCTGGACGTCGCCGCGCAGGGCGACGAGGCGCCGGTAGGAGGGGTCGCGCAGCATCTCGTCCAGGATGGTGTCGGCGGCGCGCAGCTCGTCGGTGGTCTCCAGCAGCGGCACGATGCCGATCTTCGCGATGCCGGCGTGCAGGTCGATCAGTCCGGCCTCGCGGGCGAGGACGGCGGCGGCGAAGACGTCGTCGGCGCCCTGGCACATGGAGATGATGTAGGACTCGACGATCTCGGGGCCGAAGCGCTCGAAGCCCTCGCGGATGGTCTCGAAGACGCCGAGCGTCTTCTGCCCGGCGGCGTCCAGCGGCGCCGGGGTGGGCGCGAGCGGGCGGCGGGACCTGAGCTCCTTGGCCAGCAGCCGCTGCCGGTACTCGCGCGGCATGTCGGCGTAGCGCCAGGCCTCTTCGCCGAGGCGGTCGAAGAGCTGGCCGAGGGCGTGGTGGTGGGCGTCGGCGTGCTCGCGCACGTCCATGACGGCCAGCTGCAGGCCGAAGGCGGAGACGGTGCGGATGGCGCGGGCGAGCCGGCCGTCGGCGATGAGGGCGCCCTTGTGCGCGCGCAGCGAGGTCTGGATGACCTGGAGGTCGGCGAGCAGCTCGGCGGTGCCGAGGTAGTCGCGGCCGGGGACGTGCGGGGTGTTGTGGGCGAGCCGCTCGCGGGTGTTGGTCAGCTTCTGACGGATGCAGGTGGCCTTGAGCCGGTAGGGCTCCTCGGCGTTCATCCGCTTGTAGCGGGGGCTGATCTCGGGCAGCGCGTCGAGGTCGGCGGCCAGGGAGGCGAGGAGTTCCTCGGTGGCGCCGGTGAGCCGGATCGAGGAGGAGAGCGAGGCGCGCAGGTCGTCGACGACGTCCAGGGCGTCGTTGATGCCGTACTCGTGCTGCAGGATCAGCACGTCGAGGGTGACCGCCGGGGTGACGTTGGGGTTGCCGTCGCGGTCGCCGCCGATCCAGGTGCCGAAGGTCAACGGGCGAGCGCCGTCCGGGAGTTGGATGCCGACGCGGGTCAGCTCCTCGCTCAGCTCCTCGAGCACGTCGGGCACGGCGCGCTTGTAGAGCTCGTCCAGGTAGTAGACGGCGTTGCGGGCCTCGTCGGCGGGCTCGGGGCGGGCGATGCGCAACTCGTCGGTCTGCCACAGCAGATCGATGACCTCGGCGAGGCGCCGGTCGGCCTGGCGGCGGCCGGTGGGACGGGCGGGGGTGTCCGCCTGGTCGAGCAGCTCGGCGATGCGGCGCAGCTTCTGCAGCACGCTGCGGCGGGCGGCCTCGGTGGGGTGCGCGGTGAAGACCGGGCGCACGTTGAGGTGGCCCAGGGTCTCGGCGAGGTGGTCGGGGTCGTCCTCGGCGAGCTTGGCCAGCTTGTCCACGGCGTGGGACAGCGTGGACCCGTCGGCGCTGCGGCGGGCGTTGAGCTCGCGGCCGCGGTGCACCTGCTCGGCGACGTTGGCGAGGTGGAAGTAGGTGGAGAAGGCGCGCACGAGCTTGGCGGCGGTGTCCAGGTCCAGCTCGTCCAGCAGACGGGCGGCGGCCTGCCCGTCGGTCCTCGTCAGGGCGCGGACCCGCTCGACGAGCGCGAGCAGTTCCGGTCCCTCCTGGCGGACCAGGGTCTCGCCGAGGAGGTTGCCGAGACGGCGGATGTCCGCGCGAAGCGCGGTGTTGTCTGCGACCACGTCGTCTCCGGCGACGGGGTGGTCGACGGGGTGGTCGGCCTCGCGTGCGACGTCGCTCACGCTGGTGCTCCCTTGCGGGTGGAGTGGGGCATCGGCTCGGACATTGGTACGGACCGCGCTGTCCGCCTCCGCTCAGCATAGGTGCGCCGCAGGCGCACGAACGGAGGTGGCCGCCATCCGGACACTCTTCGAGACGGCGGCCGGTTGCACCAGCCTCCAGGGGCGCGGGGACCGCGCGAGCAACACACCACCCAGGGGACGTCCGACCCCGTCTGCGGGACGGACCTCCGCGAGTGGTGTGTTGCTCGCGCGGTCCCGCGCCCCTGACGGGGCCACGCTGCTGCCGGGCGCTCAGGGGTGTCACCTACGCTTGGGGCATGGTGGTCGAGGCCTGGGGGCGTAGAAGGAGCCTCGTGCTGGACGGGGTGCTCGCGCTGCTCGCCGCAGGCGAGTGCGCGTGGAGCGCCGCCGAGTTCGTGCAGAAGCAGGGGCTGCCCCTGCCCGCCGCCGTCGCGGTGGCCGTGTTCGGGTTCGTCGCGGGCAGCACCCTGCTGTTGCGCCGCCGCTGGCCGCTGCTCCCGGTGGCCGCCGCGCTCGCCACCATCCCGCTCGGCGCGGGCTACCTGCTGCTGATGGTCGGCCTCTACACCCTGGCCGCCTACCGCCCCGCCGGGCCCGCCGGGCGCTTCGCCGAGCGGCGGGCGATGACCGTCCTGTGCGCGGTCGCGATCACCGAGACCGTCGTCGTCTCCGTCCTCACCATGGGCACGCAGCAGGCCGAGGCGCTGCAGCACGGCGTGCCGAGCTACGCCCTGCTGATCCTCTCCGTCCTGGCCGCCGTCGGCATCAGCGTGCCGCCGGCGATCCTCGGGCTGTACGTGGGGGAGCGGCGCCGGCTCTGGGTCGCGCTGACGGAGCGGGCCGAGGGCCTGGAGACGGAGTTGGCGCTGCTGGCCGAGCAGGCCGCGGAGCGCGCCCGCCGGGCGCGGATGGAGGAGCGGACCCGGATCGCCCGGGAGATGCACGACGTGGTGGCGCACCGGGTGAGCCTGCTGGTGGTGCACGCCGGCGCGCTGGAGCGGATCGCCGCCCGGGATCCGGAGAAGGCCGCGGCCAACGCGAAGCTGATGGGCGACATCGGCCGCCAGGCGCTGGACGAGCTGCGGCAGATCCTCGGCGTGCTGCGCACGGTTGACGAACCGTCAGCGGAGGAGCTGCCCGAGCTGGGCCTGCACTCGGTCGCCGCCCTGGTGGACGAGCTGCGCGCGGCGGGTCTGCCGGTGCGGTACACCCTCGGCGGCGCGCGTCGGCTGCTGTCGGAGGAGGCGGAGCGGACCGCCTACCGCGTGGTGCAGGAGGCGCTGACCAATGTGCTGAAGCACGCGCCCGGCGCGGAGGCGGAGGTCGTCGTCGCCTACGTGCCGGGCGGGGTGGCGCTGGCCGTCACCAACTCCTGCCCCGGCGGCGAGGCTTCGCCCCGGGCCCTGCCGAGCGGGGGCAACGGCCTGGTCGGCATGCGGGAGCGGGTCACCGCACTCGGCGGCGCGTTCACCGCGGGCCCGACCGAGGAGGGCGGCTTCCGGGTGGAGGCGAGGCTGGTGCAGACCGCGGCCGCGGTGTAGGACATGCCCACGTGGACCTCGTGGGGGCTGCTTCCTGGGCCTGGCCTGCGCGGCCGTGGCGCTGGGCAGGCGGGGCCCCTGGGGCGGCGACGGACTGCCCGCCTTCGTCTTCTTCGACTTCACGATGGGCGCGCTCATGGCGCTCGTGGTGACGGGGCTGCTCAACCTGCGACGGCCGCGCGGGTACTACCGTAGGAACTCCCCGCCGCCGCAGCCCCTCCCGGAGCCCCGACCGTGCTGATCAGGCTTGACCCCTCGTCGAACGTCCCGCCCTCCGAGCAGATCCGGGCGCAGGTGGCCGCCGCGGCGCAGAGCGGGGAGGCGCCGGTCGGGGAGAAGCTGCCGACGGTGCGCGGGCTGGCGCAGGAACTGGGCGTGGCGGCGAACACCGTGGCCAAGGCGTACCGCGAGCTGGAGGCCGCGGGGGTGGTGGAGACCCGTGGCCGCCACGGCACGGTGATCGCGGCCGCGGGGGACCGCAGCCGCGCCGAGGCGGCGCGGCTGGCGGCGGCGTACGCGCAGCGCGCCCACAGCCTGGGCATCCCCGCGGCGGAGGCCCACGCCGTCGTCGAGGCGGCGCTGGCCTCCGCGTACGGCGCTTGACGCCGCGTCAGAAGTCCCGGCCTCCCCACGCGGCCGGCACGGCCCCACGACGCGACCGGACGCCGCAGCATCAGAGCGTGTCCGCGACCGGGCGCAGGCGTTCCGGGGCGAAGCCGAGGATGAGGGTGATCAGGGCCTGGTCGACGCTCTGGCCGAGGAACCACTCGCCCGCGTGGTCCAGGCTGTAGACGCGGCCGGCCGCGTCCAGGACCAGCAGGGCCGCGCCGTCGCGTTCCTCGCCGAGAGGGCAGGTGGGCAGTTCCAGGGCCCGGCCCAGGTCGGCGACGGTCCTGGGCTGGTGCAGGCCGAGCATGGGGTCGATGGTGAACGAGGTGCGCGCGACGTCCACGCCGGGACCCTTGACGTCGACGCTCACCTCGCCGAACTCGGCGAAGGCCTCGATCGCGGCGGGGAAGACCGCGTGCCCCGCCTCGGCCAGGGTGCGGGCCCAGGCTTCGGCGCGCAGCAGCTTGCGGCGGTCCGGGTACCAGCCGCCGGCCTTGAGCGCGGCCGCGGCGTCGGCGGGGAAGCGCACGTCCAACCCGCTCACGCTCCCCGGCCGTTGAGGCTGACGGTCGCCACGCCGAAGTGCTCCAGCAGCCGGCCGCAGGACCGGCACGGCACCTGGTGGGTGCCGTGCGCGGGGTCGCCGTCCTCGCGGATGCGCACGGTGGTCATCCGGGCGCCGCGCAGCGCCCGGCGGGCGTCCTGCTCCCCGAAGGGCTTGCGGGCGGCGCGGCGGGAGCGCTGCGTCTCGGCGTGGTCCAGGAACTGCGACAGCAGCCGCGCCTCCGGGCAGCGGCCGGTGAAACGTTCGCGGTGATCCCGCGGCAGCGCGGTGAGGAACTCCGCGACCAGCGGGTGCAGGTGCACCGGGCCGTGGTCCTTCTCACCGACGCAGGTGAAGGTGTCCCCCCGTACCGACAGCGCCGATGCCAGTACCGGCATCAGGCTGTCGCGGCGATGGCGCAGCAGCGGCGCGGCGGTGGGCCGCCAGTCGCTGCGGGCGGCTGGCGTCGCCTCAGTTTCCATGTTCCGTCGATCCTTTGTTCCCCCGTGGTGTTCTGATGATCAGACTAACTGGGTGGCCGAGGGGTGATCCGTCCGCACCTGCCAAGCCCTAGGCTGAGCACCGGTAGTCAGACGCAGCAGGGGGCAAACTCCATGACGAGAGGTCGGCCGAACGCCGCCTACGCCGGACAGGTCGTCGCTTTTCCCGACCCGCTGCGGCGTGCGAAGTACCCGGACGGGGTCCGGGTCGACGAGCAGGGCCACCCGGACTTCCGGCCCTTCGCCCGCGCCGCCGCCGAGATCAAGGATCCGCCGCCGCGCCACCCCGTGGACGAGGTCCGGGTCACCGACATCGTCTCGGCCAACGCCGCCCTCCGCGCCGAGGGCCACGAACTGTGGCAGGACGTCGGCCATCCGGTCGCCACGCCCGAGGGCTGGACCTGGCACCACGCCACCACCCCTGCGTCGGTACCGGGTTGGCGCCGCCTCGAACTGGTCCCCGTCGAGGTGAAGGCGCTGCTCCGGCACCACGGCGGCTTCGCCGACGTGGACGCCGACCTGCAGCAGCGCGGCACCCGCCCGCTGCAGCAGCGCCGGCCGGTGCACTTCACCCTCGCCGAGGACGCCGGGGTGGACGAGGCCCAGCTGCAGACGGCGGAGGAGAGCCTCGGCTACACCCTTCCCGGCCCCTACCGCGCGTTCCTCAAGGCGGCCGGCGGACGCGGCGTGGCCGGCCTCGGCCTGCTGCCCGAGCTCGGCGTGCTGCTGGACCAGCCGTTCTTCACGCTCCGTCAGCAGCCGGAGCTGGACGACCTGGTGTACGTCAACAAGTGCCTGCGCGACCACGTCACCAAGGACTACCTCGGCATCGCCTACGCCCAGGGCGGCCTGCTCACCCTCAAGGTGAAGGGGGAGCGGGCGGGCACGGTCTGGTTCCTCCCCTACGACGACGCGCGGGACGACGGCGACGAGTCGCTGACCCCGCAGGCGCGCTGCGAGCGGCTGCTGCTCCACTGCGCCGACGACTTCGACGACTTCCTGCGGAAGCTGGCGGGCAGCCCCACCGAACTGCAGACGGTCGCACAGCTGATGGTGGGCGGCTTCGCCCGAGCCGTCCCGGTGGAGGGGTGAGGTCCCGGTGGTGACCTACGCGGACGCGCAGCGGCGCGCCGAGGAATGGATCAACGACGGCGTCCCCGCGTACCGGCGCCGCCAGGTGCGGGTGCGCGAGTTCGACCTGGGCTTCGTGGCCTGGGCGGTGGACCGCGACGACGTGCAGTCGCCGGACGGCGGCGAGGTCCGGCTCGTGATCGCCCGGGAGACGGGCGCGGAGACGCTGTGGCCGGCGCTGCCGATCAACGACGTGGTGCGGGCCTACGAGGACGTCTACGGCCGCCCGGCCGGGGCGACCCCGGCGGGCGCGGCGGTGCCGCCGCCCCCGGCGAAGGACTCCTTCGAGGCGACGTCGTTCCTGCTGAGCCCGCCCCAGTGGCTGCACGAGGCGGCGGAGGCCGCGCGCGCCGCGGAGGCGGCGAGCCTCGCGGGCGCGATCGCGGGGCCGGGGGCCCCGGCGGGAGCGGGAGGCCCGGGCGGGCCGGCGGCGCCGGTGCCGCAGGCGCCGTCCGCAGTGCAGGTGGCTCCGCCGGTGCCGGACGGCCCCCCGGCGGACTTCCCCACGATGCTGGCTCCGCCGGAGCCGCCGACCCCGCGTCCGTCGGCGGCGCAGTCGTCGCCTCACGGGGCGTCAGTTCCCGGCGCCGGAGCGCTCGGTGGCCACGCCGCCCCGGTTCCGGCCCAGAGCGCCGGCGGACCGTTCGGAGCCACGCCTGCCGGCGGGTCGGAGTCGGGATTGGACTACGCCCCGACGATGCTGTCCCGTCCCGGGGCTCCTGCGCCGGGGGTGTCCGGCGCGGACGGTGCGGCGGGCCCCGGTGGGCCGGGTGTGCCTCCGCCGCCACCACCGCCTCCGGCGGGCTTGCCGGGTGCCGGCGGTGCGTCGGGCGAGGGTGGGCGACCGGCCGTGCCTCCGCCACCGCCCGTCGGCGGCCCGGTGCCGCCGCCTCCGGCGGGGTTGCTCGGGGCGGACGGTGCGTCAGGTCCGGGGAACGGTCCGGGGCTTGCGGGTGGTTCGGGGGCCGGGCTGGACTACGCGCCGACGATGCTGGCGCGTCCCGGTGGGCCGGTGCCGCCGCCCCCCGCCGGTGGGCCGGGCGTTCCTCCGCCGCCGCCCCCCGCCGGTGGGCCGGGCGTTCCCCCGCCGCTGCCCCCCGCCGGTGGGCCGGGTGTGCCTCCGCCGCCTCCGGCTGGTCTGTTGGGCGCTGACGGTGCGTCAGGCGCCCCGGTCCGCCCGGCCCCCGGCCCGGGCGTTCCCCCGCCGCCTCCCGGAGGGCCGGGTGTGACTCCGCCGCCGTCGGCCGGGGGTCCGGTGCCGCCGCCTCCGGCAGGGTTGCTGGGGACGGACGGTACGACAGGCCCCGGAGCCGGGACTGCCGTTCCGGGTGGCGCGGATCCTGGACTGGACTACGCGCCCACGATGCTGGCGCGTCCCGGTGGGCCGGTGCCGCCGCCCCCCGTTTCCGGTGTGCCTCCGCAGCCTGTCGGTGGTCCTGGCGTGCCTCCGCCGCCTCCGGCTGGTCTGTTGGGCGCTGACGGTGCGTCAGGCGCCCCGGTCCGCCCGGCCCCCGGCCCGGGCGTTCCCCCGCCGCCTCCCGGAGGGCCCGTGCCGCCGCCCCCACCGGGACTGCTCGGCGCCGGTGGTCCGGGCGTTCCCCCGCCGCCTCCCGGAGGGCCCGTGCCGCCGCCCCCACCGGGACTGCTCGGCGCCGGTGGTCCGGGCGTTCCCCCGCCGCCTCCCGGAGGGCCCGTGCCGCCGCCCCCACCGGGACTGCTCGGCGCCGGTGGTCCGGGCGTTCCCCCGCCCCCGCCCCCGCCCCCGCCCGCGCCGGCCGGTGGGCCGGGTGTGCCTCCGCCGCCCGGGCCCGCTGCTGGGCCGGTTCCGCCTCCGCCGCCGGGCGGTCCGGTCGGCATGCCCGCCGCCGCCCCGCAAGGGGGGCCGGGTGCTCCTGCCGGCGTGCCGCGCACCGGGCCGGGGTACATGGCGGTGCTGCGGTACCGGGGCCCGGACGGTTCCGAGCAGCAGGTGATCCAGCGCTCCGCGCCGGGCCTGCCGCACCCGGAGTGGCAGATCCTCCAGGAGGTCCGGCGGCTCAACGTCCCGCCGGAGCAGGTCCTGGAGCTGCACACCGAGTTGGCGAGCTGCGACCTGCCCGCGGGCTACTGCACGCGCATGGTCAAGGAGGCCTGGCCGAACGTCCGGATCACCCACACCGCCCCCTACGGACGGGACGCCGCCGCCCGCCAGCAGGGCATGCGGAGCCTGCTGGAGCACCACAACGAGCTGCACACCCACGCCGCGGGACCCGCGCCGCAGCATCCGGTGCGGGTGCCGCTGCCGGACGTCAACGCGGTCCAGCGCACGCCGCTGCCGGCGCCGCAGGCGCTGGGGGAGGAGCTGGCGCAGGCCTTCGGCGGTCCGCAGAACGTCTTCCGCTGGGACCCGCAGTCGGTCGCCCGCCCCGGCGTCCCGGAGGCGGTGTCGGTCTGCCTGACCCAGGCGGGCCTGCCGACGCAGTTCGGTCCGTTCTTCTGGGCGCTGGCCCAGCCCGGCCGTCCGGTGCCGACGCTGGCGGAGCTGGCCGCCGAGCGCGGCGTCCCGGCGTCGCCGGACGCGGGGACGTACCTCGTCATCGGCAACGACTACGGACGCCAGCTGTGCGTCCAGTACGGCACGGCCGCGATCGTCGCCGTCGACCTGGGCACGCCGACCGACCCGGCCGGGCCGGAGCAGGCCGCGCCGCGGTTCGTGAACTCGGGCCTGCCCGAGTTCATCCGCTGCCTGGCCCACCTGGGCCGGATGTGGCGGTTCCGGTTCGGGCTGACGCCCGATCAGGCGGGCCGGTGGACGACCGACTTCCAGGCGCAGCTCCTTGCCCTGGACCCGGCCGCGCTGGCCACGCCGGAGACCTGGTGGTCGGTGCTGCTCGAGCAGATGTGGGACGGGCTGCTGTAGCGGCGGGAGCGGCGGGAGCTGCGGGCGCCTGACGGAAGGGCGTGGGGATGATCCCCACGCCCTTCCGTCATGTGTCGATACAGTCATCCAAAGGACTTATCTGTTCAAAATGGGGCGGATGCCGGAGGAGAGGAACCCAGCAATGAACCACGCCGTCTCCCCGAACGGCTCGCCGGGGTACGCGCTCGCCCGCAAGGGCTACGACCCCGACCAGGTGGACCAGGCGACGCTGCGCCTCGCGGCAGAGCGGGACCGGGCCTGGGCGCGGCTCGCCGAACTGGGCGAGCAGGCGCGGGGGCTGGAACGGCAGTTGGCCGAGCTGGACCAGGCCCGTGCGGCGGCGGAGGCCGTGGTGCCGGACTACAGCGTCCTCAGTGCCCGTGCGGCCGGGCTGCTGACGGGGGCTCAGGAGGAGGGCGCGGCGGTGCGGGCCGCTGCCGTCGCCGAGGCGGCGCGGGTGGACGCGGACGCCCGCACCGAGGCCCGCCGGGTGCGGGAGGAGGCGGACCGGTACGCGAGCCAGGTCCGGGCCGATGCGGAGGACGCGGAGCGGCGGGAGCTGGAACGGGCCCGGTCGCGCTCGGAGGCGCTGCGCGGCGACGCGGACCGGGTCGCCCGTGCGCTGCGGGAGGAGGCGGAGGCCGACGCCCGCGAGGTCCGCGAGCGGGCGCAGCGCGCCTCGGCGGAGGCCCATGCGTGGCTCGCGGGGCAGCAGCGGGTGGCGGATCAGGAGTTCGCGGAGGCGGAGGCCCGGACGCTGGCGTGGGAGGAGGAGACCCGGGTCGCGGGCGAACGCCGGATCGAGGAGGCGGAGCGCCGCCGGAAGGCGATGGCGGCGAAGGCGGAGGAGATCGCCGCGGACGCGGAGACGCGGGCCCAGCGCATGCTCGCCGCTGCGGAGCGGCGGGCCCGGAGCATCGCCGAGGCGAGCGAACGGGAACAGGCGCGGTTCGCGGAGCGCCGGGAGGAGATCGAGGCCCAGCTGGCCCACATTCGCGAAACCCTCGCGAGCCTCACCGGCGCGGCGGCGAACCCGGAGCCCGTCTCCTCGGAGGCGGACACCACGGAACTCCCCACGGTCCCGGACCCCGACCCCTCGGACAGGCCTTAGCCCCGCCTCGCCCAAGGGCCGCGGCCTCTTCAGGGGTGCGAGGAGCCCCCACCCTTGGGGGCGGGAGGTGCCCCCCAGCGCGGGCAGCCCACCATCCGGGGAGGTCCGTCCCGCGCAGGAGGCTGAACCTCCGTGAGGGGTGGGCCGGTCGGGCAGTTCCTCGCGCCCCTGGAGGGGCGGCTGGGCCGCCTCGTGGGAGCGCGCTGGCGGACTGCCCGACCGACACTGCCCCCGGGGAGGTCCGTCCCGCGCAGGAAGCTGAACCTCCGTGAGGGGGTGGGTTGCTCGCGCAGTTCCTCGCGCCCCTGGAGGGGCGGCTGGGCCGCCTCTCGGGAGCGCGCTGGAGGAGTGGGCGACCGACACTGCCCCCGGGGAGGTCCGTCCCGCGCAGGAAGCTGAACCTCCGTGAGGGGGTGGGTTGCTCGCGCAGTTCCTCGCGCCCCTGGAGGGGCGGCTGGGCCGCCTCTCGGGAGCGCGCTGGAGGAGTGGGCGACCGACACTGCCCCCGGGGAGGTCCGTCCCGCGCAGGAGGCCGGACCTCCGTGAGGGGTGGGTTGCTCGCGCAGTTCCTCGCGCCCTGGAGGAGCGGCTGGGCCGCCTCGTGGGAGCGCGGGGGTTGGGAGGGGCGGCTGGGCCGCCTCGCGGGGGCGCGGGGGTTGGGGGGTTGGCTGGGGCGGCTTCGTGGGGGTGGGGCGTACGCTGGAAACCCCCGGTAGCGGCTCGCTTCCGGGCTTTCGCGTTGTCTTCGTGTCCGAGGGAAGTCCATGAGCCTGACCGGCCTGCTCGACACCGTCG
>NZ_JBHSQJ010000009.1:24019-51168 GCF_042658505.1 Streptacidiphilus monticola
CGCCGGGGACGCGAGGCCGCTGGACCTGGTCGGTCCGCCCGCCGCGCGGCCCTTCGCCGTGGCCGTGCTGGCCCGCGCGCTCGCCGCCGAGGCGGGCCGGCGCGGGCGGCCCGTCCTCGCCGTCACCGCCACCGGGCGGGAAGCCGAGGACCTCGCCGCCGCCCTGCGCTCGCTGCTGCCCGCCGACGCGGTCGCCGAGTTCCCGGCCTGGGAGACGCTGCCGCACGAGCGGCTCAGCCCCCGCTCGGACACGGTGGGCCGCCGTCTCGCCGTGCTGCGGCGCATCGTCCACCCCGCCGCCGACGACCCGAACGCGGGGCCGCTGCAGGTGGTCGTCGCGCCCGTGCGCAGCGTGCTGCAGCCGCAGGTGAAGGGGCTGGCCGATCTGGAGCCGGTGAGCCTGAGGCTGCGTCAGGAGGCGGATCTGGACGACCTCGTGGAGCGCCTCGCGGCCGCCGCCTACCAGCGCGTCGAACTGGTCGAGAAGCGGGGCGAGTTCGCCGTCCGTGGCGGCATCCTGGACGTCTTCCCGCCGACCGAGGAGCACCCGCTGCGGGTGGAGTTCTGGGGCGACGAGGTCGAGGAGATCCGCTACTTCAAGGTCGCCGACCAGCGCTCCCTCGAGATCGCGCAGCACGGCCTGTGGGCGCCGCCCTGCCGCGAGCTGCTGCTGACCGACGAGGTGAGGGCACGGGCCGCGGAGCTGGCCGCCGAGCACCCCGAGCTCGCCGAGATCCTGGACAAGATCGCCCAGGGCATCGCCGTGGAGGGCATGGAGTCGCTCGCACCTGTCCTGGTCGACGACATGGAGCTGCTGCTCGACGTGCTGCCGCAGGGCAGCATCGCCGTCGTCTGCGACCCGGAGCGCGTGCGCACCCGGGCCGCCGACCTGGTGGCGACCAGCGCCGAGTTCCTGCAGGCGTCCTGGGTGGCGGCCGCCGCCGGCGGCGAGCGGCCGCTGGACGTCGGCGCGGCCAGCCTCTGGGCGCTCGCGGACGTCCGCTACCACGCGCGGGAGATCGGGCTGCCCTGGTGGTCGCTGAGCCCCTTCGCCGCGGACGAGGTGGAGACCGAGACCGGCGCGGACACGCTGCTCCTGGGCATGCACGCGGTCGAGGCCTACCGCGGCGACACGGCCAGGGCCATCGCCGACTGCAAGGGCCGGCTCGCCGAGGGCTGGCGCGTCGTGCTGGTGACGGAGGGTCAGGGGCCGGCCTCCCGCATCGTGGAGATGCTGTCGGGCGAGGGCATCGGGGCCCGGCTGGTGCCGGACCTGACCTCCGCACCCGAGCCGGACGTCATCCAGGTCTCCTGCGGCTCGGTCGAGTTCGGCTTCGTGCACGAGGGCCTCAAGCTCACCGTGCTCACCGAGACCGACCTGTCGGGGCAGCGCTCCTCCACCAAGGACATGCGGCGGATGCCCTCCCGCCGCCGCAACGCCATCGACCCGCTGGCCCTGCGTGCCGGCGACTACGTCGTCCACGAGGCGCACGGCGTCGGCCGGTACATCGAGATGGTGCAGCGGACCGTGCAGGGCGCCACTCGCGAGTACCTGGTGCTGGAGTACGCGCCCGCCAAGCGCGGCCAGCCCGGTGACCGGCTGTTCGTGCCGACCGACCAGCTCGACCAGGTCACCAAGTACGTCGGCGGCGAGGCCCCCTCGCTGCACCGGCTCGGCGGCGCCGACTGGACGAAGACGAAGGCCAGGGCCAAGAAGGCGGTCAAGGAGATCGCCGCGGACCTGATCAAGCTCTACTCCGCGCGGATGGCCTCCCCCGGCCACGCCTTCGCCCCGGACACGCCCTGGCAGCGCGAGCTGGAGGACGCCTTTCCCTACGCGGAGACGCCGGACCAGCTGTCCACCATCGCCGAGGTCAAGTCGGACATGGAGAAGTCCGTCCCGATGGACCGGCTGATCTGCGGCGACGTCGGCTACGGCAAGACCGAGATCGCGGTCCGCGCCGCCTTCAAGGCGGTGCAGGACGGCAAGCAGGTCGCCGTGCTGGTGCCGACGACGCTGCTGGTGCAGCAGCACTTCTCCACCTTCTCCGAGCGCTACGCCAACTTCCCCGTGGTGGTGAAGGCGCTGTCCCGGTTCCAGACCGACACCGAGGCCAAGGCGGTGCTGGAGGGGCTGCGCGAGGGCAGCGTGGACGTCGTCATCGGCACGCACCGGCTGTTCTCGTCCGAGACGAAGTTCAAGGACCTGGGCCTGGTCATCGTCGACGAGGAGCAGCGCTTCGGCGTCGAGCACAAGGAGCAGCTGAAGAAGCTGCGCGCCAACGTGGACGTGCTGACGATGTCCGCGACGCCGATCCCGCGCACGCTGGAGATGGCGGTCACCGGCATCCGCGAGATGTCCACGATCACCACCCCGCCGGAGGAGCGCCACCCGGTGCTCACCTTCGTCGGCCCCTACGACGAGAAGCAGATCGCCGCGGCGGTCCGGCGCGAACTGCTGCGCGAGGGGCAGGTCTTCTACATCCACAACCGGGTCGAGTCCATCGACAAGGCGGCGGCCCGGCTGAAGGAGCTGGTCCCGGAGGCGCGGATCGCCACCGCGCACGGGCAGATGACGGAGACGGCGCTGGAGAAGGTCGTCGTCGACTTCTGGGAGAAGGAGTTCGACGTCCTGGTGTCGACGACGATCGTCGAGTCGGGCATCGACATCTCGAACGCCAACACGCTGATCGTCGAGCGTGGCGACACCTTCGGCCTGTCGCAGCTGCACCAGCTGCGCGGGCGGGTGGGCCGCGGCCGCGAGCGCGGGTACGCCTACATGCTGTACCCGCCGGAGAAGCCGCTGACGGAGACCGCGCACGAGCGGCTGGCGACCATCGCCCAGCACACCGAGATGGGCGCGGGCATGTACGTCGCGATGAAGGACCTGGAGATCCGCGGCGCGGGCAACCTGCTCGGCGGCGAGCAGTCCGGGCACATCGCGGGCGTCGGCTTCGACCTCTACATGCGGATGGTGGGCGAGGCGGTGGCCGAGTTCCGCGACCAGCTGGCGAACGGCGGGGAGCCGGAGGAGGAGCCGCTCGAGGTCAAGATCGAGCTGCCCGTCGACGCCCACGTCCCGCACGACTACGCGCCGGGCGAGCGGCTGCGGCTGCAGGCGTACCGGTCGATCGCGGCGGTGAACTCGGAGGACGACATCGCCCAGGTGCGGGCGGAGTTGACGGACCGTTACGGAAAGCTGCCCGAGCCGGTGGAGAACCTGCTCCTGGTGGCCGGCCTGCGGCTGTTCGCGCGGCGCTGCGGCATCTCGGACATCACGCTGCAGGGTCAGTTCGTCCGCTTCGGTCCCGTGGAACTGCGCGAGTCCCAGGAGCTGCGGCTGCAGCGGCTGTACCCGCGGACCCAGATCAAGCCCGCGACCAAGCTGATCCTGGTGCCCCGCCCGACCACCGCCCGGATCGGCGGCAAGCCGGTGGTCGGTCGCGAACTGCTGAGCTGGTGCACGGAGTTCCTCTCCACGATGTTCGACGAACTGGCCGCCGCGAAGTAGCCCCGGAACGGGCGGGAGCCCCACTCGCCCCGCCCGTTCCCACCACCCGCGGCTCCGCCGCCCTCGGCCCGGTCCCTTGCCCCGACGGCCGGTGGGACGCACCGGCCCTCGGGCCCGGCCTCCAGCGCGGGGCGCCTTGCGGGCCCCGGGGTGATGGCCGTGTGGGAGGCCCGGCCTTCGGCCCCGGGCCTCTGGCCGATACTGCCGTCGGCGCGGGCCTTGCGGGCATCCGCGTGGCGGCCGTGTGGCGAGGCCCCGGCCTCGGGTCTCTGCCTGATGTTCGGGCGGCCTGGGGGATGCACCGGCCCTCGGGGTCGGCCTCCTGCCATGGGCCTGGGGTGCCCTGCGGGCTACGGGGTTGCGGCCGTGTGTCGGGGGCCCGGCCTCCGGCCCCGGGCCGTGCCTGATGCTCGGGTGGTGGGTGGGTGGCGTGTCCCGGCCCTGGGAGGCGGGCCTTCGGCCGTCGGCGCGGGCGCCTTGCGGCTACGGGGTTGCGGCCGTGTGTCAGGGGCCAGGCCTCTGGCCCCCTGCCTCCGGTCCCCTGCCTCCGGTCCCCTGCCTCCGGTCCCCTGCCTCCGGTCCCCTGCCTCCGGTCCCCTGCCTCCGGTCCCCTGCCTCCGGTCCCCTGCCTCCGGTCCCCTGCCTCCGGTCCCCTGCCTCCGGTCCCCTGCCTCCGGTCCCCTGCCTCCGGTCCCCTGCCTCCGGTCCCCTGCCTCCGGTCCCCTGCCTCCGGTCCCCTGCCTCCGGTCCCCTGCCTCCGGTCCCCTGCCTCCGGTCCCCTGCCTCCGGTCCCCTGCCTCCGGTCCCCTGCCTCCGGTCCCCTGCCTCCGGTCCCCTGCCTCCGGTCCCCTGCCTCCGGTCCCCTGCCTCCGGTCCCCTGCCTCCGGTCCCCTGCCTCCGGTCCCCTGCCTCCGGTCCCCTGCCTCCGGTCCCCTGCCTCCGGTCCCCTGCCTCCGGTCCCCTGCCTCCGGTCCCCTGCCTCCGGTCCCCTGCCTCCGGTCCCCTGCCTCCGGTCCCCTGCCTCCGGCCCCCGGCCCCCGGCCTCCGGCCTCTGCCTGTGTTCAGGCGGCTCGTGGGCTGTCGGCCCCCGGCGCCGGGAGGCCTGTGGGATGTGTGGGGTGGGGGCCGTGCGTCGGGCCGGGAGCCGGTGCGTGGGCAGCGTCGAGGCTGCTTCGTGGGGCCGCTCGGGGCGGCCGGTGGGCGGTGCGGGGAGGGGGCGGGCAGGGCCTAGGCTCGGGGTATGGTTCTCGGTCTGGTTGCGGCGCTTGCCGCCGCGCTCTGCTTCGGTCTGGCGATGGTGCTGCAGGCCCTGGGTGCGCAGCGGCACGCCCCGGCCGAGGAGGGCGGCGGGCTGGCGGGCACGGCGCGGGCGATGCTCAACCTGCCGTACGCGGCCGGGCTCGCCCTCGACGGGCTGGGGTTCGTCGCCCAGCTGGTCGCCCTGCGCTCGCTGCCGCTCTACGTCGTGCAGGCCGCCCTCGCCGGGGCACTCGCCGTGACCGCCGTCGCGGGCGCCGCACTGCTGCGCATGCGGCTCGGGTGGGCCGAGTGGGCCGGCGTCGCCGGCGTCTGTGTCGGGCTCGCCGTGCTGGGGGCAACCGCGGGCGCCGAAGGGCACAAGCAGCCGGGCACCGCCTTCCACTGGGCCCTGCTCGGGGCCGTCGTCGTACTCGCCGCCGTCGGCGCCGCCGTCTGGCGGATCGGGCGGCCGGGTCTGCGGGCCGCCGTGATGGGGACGCTGTGCGGCCTCGGCTTCGGCGTGGTCGGGCTCGCGGTGCGGGTGCTGCCGAGTATCCGGCTGTGGCATCTGGGCCCGCTGTTCAGCGACCCCGCGACCTACGCGCTGCTGGCCGCAGGGGCCGTCGCGTTCGTCTTCATGACGGAGGGCGTGCGCGGCGGGCGGGTCACCACGGCCACGGCCGCGATGGTCCTCGGCGAGACCGCGCTGCCCGCCCTGCTGGGCGTCGTGGTGCTCGGGGACGCCACCCGCGCGGGCCTGGTGCCGCTCGCGCTGGCGGGTTTCACCCTGGCGGTCCTCGGCGCGCTCGCGCTGGCCCGCTTCGGCGAGGTCGAGACGGGGAGCGCAGAGGCCAGGACCGCGGACGGGGCCAGGACCGCGGACGAGGTCACGACCACGGACGGGGCCGAGGGGCGTGCCGCCGGGCACAAGGCCGGGCGGGCGCCCGGACACGCCGGTTGACGCAGGACCTCTGTTGTCACGGACGCACCGTCCGTAAGCTGGCGCCGACCGTCGTCCAGAGAGCTGTGGTCCCACTGGGAGGCAAGTGCCGTGCGCCGTCGTCCCGTTCTCGTCCTCGCCGGTGCGGGGGCCGTCCTCGCCGCGCTGAGCGCCTGCTCCGGCACCGCGCAGACCGGCGCCGCCGCCGTCGTCGGCGGTCAGCGGATCACCGTGGCCTCGGTGGAGGCGCAGGTCGCCGACTACCGCGCGGCCGTCGGCCAGGCCACGGCGGTCTCCTTCGCCGAGCGCGTGGGCCAGGCGGACCCGCAGCGGACGCTGGACCTGCTGATCCAGGACCGGGTGGCGCAGGGCGCCCTCGCCCGGGCCGGCCTGACGGTGACTCAGGGCGAGATCGACCGCGCCGAGGCCGCCTACCAGCAGCAGTTCGGCAGCCGCGAGGCGCTGGCCGCCGCGCTGGCCAAGAACGTCGGGGTGTCCCCGAACGACCTGGACGTGTGGATGCGCCTGATGATCGCCCAGGACAAGCTGCTGCGGGCGGCGGGTGTCGATCCCAACGACGAGGCGGCGCGGCAGGCGGGCTGGTCGAAGCTGCTGGCCGCCGAGGGGAACCGGCTGGGCGTCAAGGTCAACCCGCGCTACGGGAGTTGGAGCCCCGCCGCCGACCGGGCGATCGGCCCGGCCGCGCAGCCCTGGCTGAAGAGCGCCTGACCCGGACCGGCCGGCGGCGGACTGTCGGCGGCAGCGGGTAGGTTCGGGGCGTGGCAGCGAACGACGAAACCCCCGGGACCGAGGCAGCCGAGGCAGCCTGCGCAACCGTCGAGCCGGCGGGGCGGCTGGTCCTGCTCGACACCACCCACCGGATCGCTCCGGGCCTGCTCTCCTGGCCCGCGTGGCAGACCTTGCACGCCGCCGACCGGGTGCTCGGCGTCGAGCCGGAGCACCCCCAGCTGCCCGCGCTGCGCGCGGCGGGGGTGGCGGTGGAGCTGCTGGAGGTCGAGCCGTACGCGCTGGCCCGCACCCTGGCGGAGGCGGCCGCGCCCGGGCGCTCCGTCGTCTGGCTCACCAGCACGGACGGCGACCCGGGGCTGACGGACGCGCTGGCCCGGATCGCGGTGGAGCAGTCGGTGCAGCCCGTGCCGGAGATCGAGGTGCTGCCCGGCTCCTGGGACCTGCCGGGCTACCGGCTGCTCGACCTGGTCTCCGTGATGGACCGGCTCCGCTCGCCCGGCGGCTGCCCCTGGGATGCCGAGCAGACCCACGCCTCCCTGGTGAAGTACCTGGTGGAGGAGGCCTTCGAGCTCGTCGAGGCGATCGAGGAGGAGGATCGTGCCACGCTCCGCGAGGAGCTGGGAGACGTGCTGCTGCAGGTGTTCTTCCACGCCCGCATCGCCGAGGAGCACGAGGCGGACCCCTTCGACATCGACGCCGTCGCGGGCGGCATCGTCGAGAAGCTGATGTACCGTCACCCGCACGTCTTCGGTGACGTGCACGCCCCGACGGCGGAACACGTCTCCGCCAACTGGGAGACGCTGAAGGCCGCCGAGAAGCAGCGCGACTCGGTCGTCGAGGGCATCCCGCTGGGCATGCCCGCCCTGGCCCTCGCCGCGAAGCTGCACGGCCGGGTGCGCAAGGCCCGCCTGGACGTCCCGCTTCCCGCCGACGACACCCCCGGCGCCCGCCTGCTCCGCGAGGCCGCCGCGGCGGCCGACACGGGCGTCGACCCCGAGGACGCCCTCCGTGCCGCCGCCCGCGCCTACCGCGACGCGATCCGCGCGGCGGAGCGTGCCGCCGGTGACTGAGCCGCCCGCCTCCCCGGAGGTCGCCGAGGCGATCCGGGTGCAGGAGCAGTTGCGGTCCCGCTGGGAGCCGGCGGCCTGGGCCGGGCCCGCGCCGCGGACCCTGGCCGGTGTGGACGTCGCCTACGACGGGACCGGTGAGGCCGAGGACCGGGTGGCCGCCGCGGTGGTGGTGCTGGACGCGGCGACCCTGGAGGTGGTGGACCAGGCCACCGCTGTCGGGACGGCGGGGTTCCCGTACCTGCCCGGGCTGTTCGCGTTCCGTGAAGTGCCGTCCCTGTTGCGGGCGTTGGAGCGGCTGACGGTCACCCCGGACGTCGTGCTCTGCGACGGGCAGGGGCTTGCTCATCCGCGGCGCTTCGGGCTGGCCTGCCACCTGGGCGTGGTCACCGGCCTGCCGGCGCTCGGCGTCGGCAAGACGCCGCTGCTGGGCACCTGGACGGAGCCAGGGCCGGAGCGGGGCGACTGGTCGCCGGTCCTGGACGGGGGCGAGACGGTGGCGCGGATGCTGCGCACCCAGCCCGGGGTCAAGCCGGTGACGGTCTCCGTCGGGCACCGGGTGGACCTGGACGCCGCGACGCGGTTCGTGCTCGCCGCCGCGCCGCGCTACCGGTTGCCGGAGACCACCCGGCTCGCCGACCGGCTCAGCTGCGAGGCGCTGCGCGCGGGCTGAGCCCGGCGGTGCGCGGAGCCGCCGGCCGAGGGCCGGGGACAGGAGGAGTGCCGGGCCGCGGCGACCGGGGATGGGCTGACCCGGCGTCAGCCGGTCAGCTGGACCAGCCAGATGAGCAGGGCCAGCGCCAGCGACAGCAGGGACAGCGCGCCCAGCCCGCAGAAGCCCCAGGCGCCGGGGATCGCGAGCACGCGCCGGCCGCGGCGGACGCCGTGGACGCGGACGGCGCCCGCGCCCAGCGCGGCCAGCCCGGCCGCGCCGCTCTCCAGGAGGGCGGCGTCGGCCAGCCGGGGGTGCACGATGGCGCCGTCCGGGTCCAGACGGACCGTCAGCGGCCGTCCGGGCTGGGCGTCCTGGGACTCCAGCGGGACCGCCGAGCGCAGCAGGGTGAGCCCGTCGTCGGTGGACAGGTCCCCGGTGCACAGCCGCCGGTCCCGGCCCGTCTCGTCGGGGGAGGGGATCTGCCGGCATGCCGAGGCGACGTAGACGGCGGCGATGCCGCGCCAGCCGAGCTGGGTGGCGACCGCCCGGGCGGGCAGCGCCACGGCCCAGGCGGTGACGGCCAGCAGCGCGGCGGCGAGCAGCAGGTCCAGCAGCAGACCGCCGGGCCCGCCCCGGGTGCCCGGCCGCCCCGGCCGGTCGCCTGGTGGTGCCGGACGGCGGCCGGGCCAGGCGACCTGCCTGGGCACGCGCAGCCGCGCCGCGTCGTCGATCTTCATGGGTCCTCCAGTGGGGGAGGACGCTCACGACGGGCCGTCAGTTGCCGCTCAGGCGCGGTCCTCTGCCGAGACATTCTCCTTCGGCCGGACCAGCAGCAGGTACGCGGCCCCCGCGGCGGCCACGATGCCGACCGAGATCGGCACCAGCCAGCGGTCGAAGAAGCCGGTGCCGTTGGGCGGGGTCTTCACCGAGAGGACCACGATCGCGGTGACGCCGTACACCAGCGCGGCCACGTTGACCGTCCAGCCCCAGCGGCCCAGGGTGAACGCCCCGGCGGGACGCCAGCCGCGGGCCCGGCCGATGATCGAGGCCAGCACCACCGACTGGAAGCCGATGTAGATGCCGACCACCGAGAAGGTGATGATGCGGGTCACCGTGGCCGACGGCAGGAAGGCCAGCGCCGCCGGGATCACGGCGGTCACCGCCGTGGCCGCCGGGGGCATGTGGAAAGTGGGGTGCAGCTTGGCCAGCACCCGAGAGCCGACGATGACGCCGTCGCGGGCGTAGGAGTAGACGAGCCGGGTGGCCGCGGCCTGGATGGCCAGCGCGCAGGAGACGTAGCCGACGACGATCAGCGCCAGCGCGAACTTGCTGCCCACCGTGCCCAGCGAAGCGGCGAGCACATCTCCCAGCGGGTCGGCGCTCCTGCCGCTGACGACCGCCCCGAAGTCGGGCACCGCGTAGATCAGGCCGAGGGTGAGGATCACCGTGGCCACCGCCCCGACGCCCAGCGTCATGCCCATCGCCCGGGGCACCTTGCGCGAGGGGTTCTTGACCTCTTCGGCGATGTCGCCGCAGGCCTCGAAGCCGTAGAAGATCCACACCGCGAAGAGGCAGGAGGCCAGGAAGGCACCCAGGTAGCCGCCGCTGCCGCCCGCGCCGTAGCTGTGGAAGACGGCGGTGACCGGCTGCTTGTGATGGAAGAAGAGCAGGTAGAGACCGAGCACCACGGTCCCGGCCACCTCGGCGAAGACGCCGACGTTGGCGACGAAGGCCAGCCGCCGGACGCCCAGCAGGTTGACCAGCGCCGAGAAGAGGATGACGACGACCGCGGTGACCACGGTGCTGGTGTGGCTGACCCGGTAACCCAGCAGCGGGCCCGCGTAGTTGGCGATGGGGTAGGCCACCGAGGCGATGGTGACCAGCAGGGCCCAGGTGTAGAGCCAGCCGGAGAGCCAGGCGTAGCGGGGGCCGACCAGCCGCTTGGCCCACTGGTAGATGCCGCCCGCCAGCGGGTACTGCGAGGCGACCTCGGCGAAGGTCAGCAGCACCAGGCCCTGGCCGAGCAGGACCAGCGGGACGGTCCAGAAGAAGGAGGGGCCGCCGGTGGCGAGTCCGTAGTCGAACACGGAGTACACGCCGACCAGCGGGGACAGGTAGGTGAAGCCGACCGCGAAGTTGGACCACAGGCCCAGGGCCCGGGTCAGCCGCGGCTTGTAGCCGAGCGCTTCGAGCTGCGCCGCGTCGGCGGCGTCCTGGTCGAGCACGGGTGCCTTGTCCGTGCTCACGGCCTCGCTCATGGGCGGAACCTTTCCGGGGGCGGGAGGAGTTAGCAAAACATATGAAGCCAGATGTCATATGGCAATGGGTGCTGCGGCCCTTCCCCGCGCGGAGGCCGCCGGGGCGCTCCGCCCGGGCATCTGCCGAGACCGACCTGTGATGGGATGTGAGGTGTGAACCGCCTCTCCAGCGCCGCCCGGCGCGCCGTCTTCGCGCCCCTGGAGAGCGAGCCGCGCGTCGACGCCGTGGCCCGCCGCCTCGGCGACGCGATCACGCTGGGCCTGCTCGCGGACGGCGAACAGCTGCCCGGGGAAAGCGACTTGGCGTCCCAGCTCGGCGTCGCCACGGTCACCCTGCGCGAGGCGCTGGTGGTGCTACGGCAGCAGGGACTGGTCCTCACCCGGCGCGGCCGGGGCGGCGGCACCTTCGTCCAGGCGCCCGCGGACTCCCTGGAACACCGGCTGCGCACCCGCCTCGCCCGCCACCGCCCGGAGGAACTCCGGGAGTTGGGCGACCACTACGCCGTCGTCGCCGGCGCCGTCGCCCGCCTGGCCGCCGAGCGCGCCGACGCGCACGATCTCGCGGCCCCGCGCCGCAGCTGCGCCGAGTTCGCCGCCGCCGAGGACCCGGCACTGCGCGCCCGGCTGGACGGCAGGCTCCACGTCGAGATCGCCGCGGCCGCCCAGTCGGGGCGGCTGACCCGGGAGGAGATCCGTTTCCAGACGGAGCTCGGACCGCTAACCTGTCTCGCGTTCACCCGGGCCGAGGCCCACCGGACCGCGGACGACGACCACGCCGCCCTGCTCGACGCCATCGCGTCGGGGGACGGCGAGCGCGCGCGCCGGCTCGCCGAGGAGCACGTGCTGCGGTCGGTGCGGCTCCTCATCGCACTCCGACTGGACGACACGTCATGGGAAGCAGCGCCGGCGCCGGCACCGAGATGACCGGAATAACAGCGGTACTGGACTCCGTCTTCGCCGAGGTGGACCTGGTCCGCGCGGCGACGGCGGAGCTGTTGGCCCGTCGTCCGCGCCCCCGGCTCGGGCAGTTGGCCGCGCTGCGGCGGCTGCTGTGCGCGCAGCTGGACGCTCACCCGCTGCTGGCCGGGACCGGCTTCGTGGCCGCGCCCGGGCTCCTCGCGGACGCCCCCTCGGGCCTGGAGTGGTGGCTGCGCGGCGAGGAGGGCGCGCCGACCCCGCTGCACCTGGACCTGGACCCGACGACGTCCGCGTACGCGGACTACACGCACTGGGACTGGTTCACCGTCCCGCGCGAGACGGGGGAGCGGGCGGTGACGGGGCCGTACGTCGACTACCTGTGCACCGACGAGTACAGCCTGACCCTGGCCGCCCCGGTGCACGCGGCGGACGGCTCCTTCGCGGGCGTGGCGGGGGCGGACATCTACCTGCGCGACTTCGAGGCGGCGGTCCTGCCCCTGCTGCGCGCCTCCGGCGCCCCGTGCTGCCTCGTCAACTCCCGCAACCGCGTCGTGGCCTCAACGGCGGTCGCCTTCCCGGCGGGCACGTTGCTGCGGGACAGAGCGCCTGACGGCATCCCGGCCACCAGCCTTCAACTCCTCCACCTGCCTTGAGTGGCAGGCCCCGCCAGGGGCGCGGGGAACTGCGCGACCAGCCCACCACTCGGGGAGGTCCGTCCCCGATCAACGGTCGAACCTCCGTGAGTGGTGAGTTGCTCGCGCAGTTCCCCGCGCCCCTGGCGGCTACGCCGCCTGAAGGGCCCCGCAACTAACTGGTGAGACCCAGGGTGGGGCCGAGGCCGGAGACGGCCTTGCGGAGACCGGAGAGCCAGCCGTCGCGGTCGAGGGCGCGGCCCTGCTCGAACTTGGAGACCTCCGGGTGAGGGAGGATCAGGAACCGCTCCTCGGCCAGCCCTTGGACCACCACCTCCGCGACCTGCTCCGGGCTCACGATCTCGCCGAAGGCACCCAGCACGGACCGCACCGCCGCGTTCTCCGTCATGTGCGTGTCGACGCCCTGCGGGCACAGCGCGCTGACCCTGATGCCCTGGTCGCCGTAGGCCACCGCCAGCCACTCCGCGAAGGCCACGGCGGCGTGCTTGGTCGCGGTGTAGGCCGCGTCCCCGGGCATCTGCAGCAGGCCCGCGGCCGACGCGGTGTGCAGCAGGTAGCCGCGGCCGCGCTTGAGCATGCCGGGCAGCACCGCGCGGGCGGCGTACACGTGGGCCATCACGTTGACGTCCCACACCGCCTGCCACACCTCGTTGCCGACCTCGATTCCGCCGCCGGATCCGATGCCCGCGTTGCTGACGAAGAGGTCCACCGGGCCCAGGTGCTTCTCGGCCGTCTCGACGAGCGCCTGGACGTCGCTCTCGCGGGTCACGTCGCTGCCCACGCCCACGGCTCGGCAGCCGGCCCGGTCCAGCTCCCCGGCGAGGTCCTCGACGCGCTCGCCGTCCAGGTCCGCCAGCAGCAGCCCGCGCGCCCCCTCCGCGGCGAACCGCCGCGCCAGCGCCGCACCGATCCCTCCGGCCGCCCCGGTCACGACGACTACCGCACCCGCGATCTCCATGCCCCGACTCTCCTCCCACCAGGCCCGCACCGCCCTGATCGTTCCCGGGATCGTAGGCACTCGAACCCGCGCAGCGACAGGGCGCGGACCCGCGTCCCGGCGTCGCGAATGTCACACCCGGCCGCACGGGCCCACGGGACAGCCCCCGGGCCCCCGGTGACGGGCCGTCACCCCGCGGCGCGGCCCCGTGCGGGGAAGGCGGCGTCCGCACGGCTAACGTCGGGGGGTGCACATGCCGTCCTCGCCGCCGCCCGCCGACCGGCCCGAGCTCTTCTCGTGGGAGTTCGCGGCGAACCCCTACCCCGCCTACGCCTGGCTGCGCGAGCATGCGCCCGTCCACTGGACGACGCTGCCGAGCGGCGTCGAGGCCTGGCTCGTCACCCGCTACGCCGACGCGCGTCAGGCGCTGGCGGACGCACGGCTGAGCAAGAACCCCGCGCAGCACAGCGGCCAGGCTCACCGGAGCGGGCGCGTGGGCATCCCGGGGGAGCGGAACGCGGAGCTGATGACCCATCTGCTCAACATCGACCCGCCGGACCACACCCGGCTGCGCCGGCTCGTCTCCAAGGCGTTCACCCCGCGCCGGGTGGCGGAGTTCGAGCCGCGGGTCCGGGAGCTCACCGACCGGCTGATCGACGGCTTCGCCGGGCGCGGCGAGGCGGACCTGATCCACGAGTTCGCCTTCCCGCTGCCCATCTACGCCATCTGCGACCTGCTCGGCGTCCCGGCCGAGGACCAGGACGACTTCCGCGACTGGGCCGGCATGATGATCCGTCACCAGGGCGGCCCCCGGGGCGGCGTGGCCCGAGCGGTGAAGCGCATGCGGACCTACCTGGCCGACCTGATCCACCGCAAACGCGCCGACCTCGGCGAGGACCTGATCTCGGGGCTGATCCGGGCCAGCGACCACGGCGAGCACCTCACCGAGAACGAGGCCGCGGCGATGGCGTTCATCCTGCTGTTCGCGGGCTTCGAGACGACCGTCAACCTCATCGGCAACGGCCTCTACGCGCTGCTCACCCATCCGGCGCAGCGCGCTCGGCTGCAGTCCGCACTCGCCGCCGGGGACACGGAGCTGCTGGGGACCGCGGTCGAGGAACTGCTGCGCTACGACGGGCCGGTGGAGCTGGCGACGTGGCGCTTCGCGACCGAGCCGCTGACGCTGGCGGGCCAGCAGATCGCGGTCGGCGACCCGGTCCTCGTCGTGCTCGCCGGGGCGGACCGCGACCCGGCCCGGTTCGACCGGCCCGACGTGCTGGACCTCGCCCGGCGGGACAACCCGCACCTGGGCTTCGGGCACGGCATCCACTACTGCATCGGCGCCCCGCTGGCCCGCCTGGAGGCGCAGGACGCCATCGGTGAGATCCTGCAGCGCCTCCCCGACCTGCAACTGGCCGCCGCACCAGAGGACCTGCGCTGGCGGGGCGGCCTGATCATGCGGGGTCTGCGGCAGCTGCCGGTGCGGTTCACCGCGGAGGGCGGCGACCGCTAGGAGGTTCGGCTCCCCGGCAGGGTGATCCGGAGGGCGAGATGGCCGGTCACGAAGAGGACCAGGCCGATGGCCAGGACGAGCCGGCCGAAGGAGCGGGACTCACCCCGAAAGGCCAGGGCGAGCAGCGCGACCAGGACCGCGGTGGCGTCCAGGCCGGGGTTGAGCTGGAGCAGCAGGTCGAGGACCCACTCGGCGAGCTTCGATGGAACTTCCATCAGTCACCTCCCCTGTCTGACGAGGTTCTGCCCGAGCTGTACAGGCGCATAACCTGTCCAGTTGACGGGTAGACAGGTTCCGTTTCCGCCTGGTCACTTGGGTGCCGGAGTAGGCTCGCGCGCAGGCGGACCGAGGAGGTGCCGAGCGAGATGGCGTCCAAGGAGATCAGGCAGCGGATCGAGGGGCGGATCGCCGAGGGGGAGTGGGGCAGCGGCACGGCCCTGCCGTCGGAGGGCGCGCTGGCGGAGGAGTACGGGGTCGCCCGGGCCACCGTCCACAAGGCGCTGCAGGAGCTGGCCCGGGACGGCCTGATCGTCACCCGCCCGGGCAAACGCGCGGTGGTCACCCGGGCGCACCTGCCCAGGCAGGTCCGCGCCGAGGGCGGCGAGGGGCATCCCGGCACGCTCGAGGTGCTCGGACGGCACCTGGACCGGGCCCTGGCGGAGGGAACGCTGCGGGTGGACGCCCTCTGCGTCACCTCGGAGTCGCTGGTCAACGCGTTGGAGACGCAGCTGATAGGGGTGCGGGCCCGCCGCGACCGGCTCCGGGAGTTCCACGTCCGGCTGCTCCTGTGCGACTTCGCGGCGACGCCGACCTACCCCCGGCTGGTGGTCGACCCGGCCGACCGCCGGCCGTTGGACCGGCTGCGCCGGATCGGGGCCAACCAGGTCGACGCCCTGACCAACGCCGCCCGAACGCTGTGGACCTACCAACTGGTCGACAGCGAGCCCGTGGTGGAGGTGCGGACCGTGCCCTTTCCGCCGATGGCCAAGTTGTACGTGCTGAACCAGGACGAGGTGCTGGAGGGCTGGTACGAGCTGATCGAGCGCGAGGTGGAGGTCGGCGGCCACAACCAGCGGCTGCTGGACGTCGCGGGGCTCAGCAGCCGGCTGTTCGCCCGCCGGCGCCACCCCGTCCTGGACAACCACATCGACAGCCAGTACGTCGACGCGGCCCAGGAGTTCTTCGACTCCTGGTGGGGGCAGGCCGAGCCGTACGGTGTGTCCCTGGAACGACAACGGAAGTGACCTGTGACCGCACCACTGCCGGCCGCCGTCCTGCTCGACTTCGACGGCCCGGTCTGCTCGCTGTTCGCCGGGCGCCCGCCGGCCCTGGCCGCCCGGCGCATCGCCGACCTGCTGCGGGACGCGGGCCTGACTCCGGCTCAGGAGCGGGACCCGCATGCCCTGTTGGCGGGGCTCCCGGCCGGCCGGCTCGCCGCGCAGGCGCACGGGCTACTGGAGCAGGAGGAGCTGGCGGCCGTCCCCTCGGCGGAGCTGACGCCGGGCGTGGAGCAGGCGGTCAAGGAGTTCTCGTCGGCGGGTGTGCGCCTCGCCGTGGTCAGCAACAACGCGTCGGCGGCGGTCGAGGCGTTCCTGCGGGGCCGCCCGGTGCTGGAAGAGGCCCTGGCCGGACGGGTCTTCGGACGGGACCCGGATCCGGCGCGGATGAAGCCCTCGCCGTGGCCGCTGCGCCGGGCGCTCGCCGCCCTGGGCATGGCCGACCGGCCCGGTGACTGCCTTTTCGTGGGGGACAGCGAGGCTGACTGTTTGTCAGCGGAGGCGGCTGATGTCCCCTTTGTCGGGCTCTACGGCCATGTGCCGAAACGCCGCGCCCGCCTGCTGGCGGCGGGCGTGCCGGAGACGCGCCTCCTGCCAGACTGGAACGCCCTGAACATCCCTGTGGGAACATGCTTCTGACGGGCTGTCGCAAGCTTCAAACACAAAGGGGCACTTTGTGATGTGTCTCGCGCGAAGGGTGTCGAAGCTTGTGATTTCCATACCGGTCTGCTTAGCCTCCCATCCGTCCGCTTTCGCGGAGACCGCCCTGCGGGACGCCGAGTCCTGTCCACCGGAGGGCGGACGTCGAGACACGACCGGGCAGGAGCGGGGGACCCAGGTAAGTCGCCGGTGCGGAGCAGGAGCGCACGGCTAGGGGTGAAGGCGCGCACGCGCCCGGGCTACCTCACGGCCCGAACCCGACAGCTCACCTCGCAGGCGTCGGAGAGGGATTCCGTCATGCTCTCTGGCATTCTCATGTCCGGCAACGGCCGCCATCGCAAGGTGAAGCAGACCCGGATGAAGGCCGTCGTCGCCACCACCAGCGTCGCGGGGGCCGCGATCGCCGTCCCGCTGATCGGCGCCGGCAGCGCCCAGGCGGCGTCCGTGTCGACCTGGGACAAGGTCGCCCAGTGCGAGTCGGGCGGCGACTGGTCGATCAACACCGGCAACGGCTACTACGGCGGCCTGCAGTTCTCCGCCTCCACCTGGCGTGCCTACGGCGGCGGCGCCTACGCGGCCACGGCGAACCACGCCACCAAGGGCCAGCAGATCGCGATAGCCGAGAAGGTGCTCGCCTCACAGGGTCCCGGCGCCTGGCCGGTCTGCGGCCCCCGCGCGGGCCTGACCCGCGGCGGCGCGCCGGCGAACGTGTCGACCGCGTCCTCGCACAAGTCGACCAGGAAGAAGACCACCAGCCACAAGAGCACCGGCCACGGCACCGGCCACGCGAAGACGACCACGCACCGCGCCGCCCCGTCCGGCCACGGCACCTACACGGTCCGCCCGGGCGACACGCTGTCCGCGATCGCGGCCGCGCACCACGTCCCCGGCGGCTGGCACGCCCTGTGGGAGAAGAATCGTTCCGTCATCGGCGGCAACCCCAACCTGATCCAGGTCGGGCAGCACCTGAAGCTCTGACGCGCTGACACACCGTCACGTGGGCGGCCCCGCCCGGCCGGCAGATGAACTACCGGTGGGTAGGGCCGCCACCACGTGAGACAGGCCGTGGGCGCGAGTGGTCCGGGACGGTCCTGCGGCTAGGCTCATGACGTAACAACGCCGAATCCTCAAAGGAGCCAGTTGTGCCGTCCATCGACGTCGTCGTAGCTCGGGAGATCCTCGACTCGCGAGGCAACCCCACGGTCGAGGTCGAGGTCGGCCTCGACGACGGCAGCACCGGCCGTGCCGCCGTTCCGTCCGGCGCCTCGACCGGTGCGTTCGAAGCCCTGGAGCTTCGTGACGGGGACAAGTCCCGCTACGGCGGCAAGGGTGTGGAGAAGGCCGTCCTGGCCGTCATCGAGCAGATCGGCCCGGAGCTCGTCGGCTACGACGCCACCGAGCAGCGGCTGATCGACCAGGCGATGCTCGACCTGGACGCCACCAAGGACAAGTCCTCGCTCGGCGCCAACGCCATCCTGGGCGTCTCCCTCGCCGTGGCCCACGCCGCCGCCGAGGCCAGCGACCTCCCGCTGTTCCGCTACCTGGGCGGCCCGAACGCCCACGTGCTGCCGGTCCCGATGATGAACATCCTCAACGGCGGCTCGCACGCGGACTCCAACGTGGACATCCAGGAGTTCATGATCGCGCCGATCGGCGCCGAGTCCTTCGCCGAGGCGCTGCGCTGGGGCACCGAGGTCTACCACCAGCTCAAGGCCGTGCTGAAGGCCCGCGGCCTGTCCACCGGCCTGGGCGACGAGGGCGGCTTCGCGCCGAACCTGGAGTCCAACCGCGCCGCGCTGGACCTGATCATCGAGGCGATCAAGGAGGCCGGCTACGAGCCCGGCCGCGACATCGCCCTCGCCCTGGACGTCGCCGCCTCCGAGTTCTACAAGGACGGCGCCTACGTCTTCGAGGGCCAGAACCGCACCGCCGCCGAGATGAGCGCCTACTACGGCGAGCTGGTCGCCAACTACCCGCTGGTCTCCATCGAGGACCCGCTGTTCGAGGACGACTGGGACGGCTGGAAGACCATCACCGCCGAGCTGGGCGACAAGGTCCAGCTGGTCGGTGACGACCTGTTCGTCACCAACCCGGAGCGCCTGGCCCGCGGCATCAAGGAGGGCGCGGCCAACGCCCTGCTGGTGAAGGTGAACCAGATCGGCTCGCTGACGGAGACGCTGGACGCGGTGGAGCTGGCCCAGCGCAACGGCTACCGCTGCATGATGAGCCACCGCTCGGGCGAGACCGAGGACGTGACGATCGCGGACCTCGCCGTGGCGGTGAACTGCGGCCAGATCAAGACCGGCGCCCCGGCCCGGTCCGAGCGCGTGGCCAAGTACAACCAGCTGCTGCGGATCGAGGAGATCCTCGACGACGCCGCGGAATACGCCGGCCGGGGCGCGTTCCCCCGCTTCAACGGGTAAGTCGCAAGCCCCTTGGGGGCGCGAGGAACTGCGCGCCCAGCTCACCACTCGCGGAGGTCCGGCCCCACCTGCGGGACGGACCTCCGCGAGTGGTGGGTTTCCCGCGCAGTTCCTCGCGCCCCTGGAGGTGCGGCCTCACCTTGGAGGGAACGTGGCACGTCGACCCAGGCTGACGGGGCGGGCAGCGCTGCTCGCGCTGGTGCTGGTGGCGCTCGTCGCGGCACTCGCCTACCCGACCCGGCAGTTCATCGCGCAGCGGTCCGAGATCGCCGCGCAGCGCTCCGCCGCGCAGAAGGCGCAGGCCAGTGTGGACGAGCTGCAGCGGCAGAAGGCGCGGTGGCAGGACCCGGCCTACGTCGAGGCGCAGGCGCGTGCCCGTCTCCACTTCGGCTTCCCGGGTGAGACCCTGTACTCCTCCGTCGATCCCGCGGCAGCCGCCGCGGTCGGCGCGAGCCCGCAGCCGCAGGCCGCGGGGCAGCCGTGGTACCGGAGCCTGTTCGACTCGATCGACGCGGCGGACACGGCTGGGCACTGAACAACGCACCGAGAAAGCAGACATGACGCAGCATCAGCCCCCCGCCGAGGGCGTCTCCGAGGCCGACCGCGCCGCGATCGAGGCACAGCTGGGCCGGACGCCGCGCGGCCTGCGGGCCGTCGCCCACCGCTGCCCCTGCGGGCTTCCGGACGTCGTCGAGACGGCCCCCCGGCTGGAGGACGGCACGCCGTTCCCCACGTTCTACTACCTGACCTGCCCGCGGGCGGCGTCCCTGATCGGGACGCTGGAGGCGGACGGGATGATGAAGGAGCAGACGGCACGCCTCGCCGAGGACGCGGAGCTGGCCGCGAAGTACCGTGCGGCGCACGAGGACTACATCGCCCGGCGCGACGCGGTCGAGGTGCTGGAGGGCTTCCCGAGCGCGGGCGGCATGCCCGACCGGGTGAAGTGCCTGCACGTGCTCGTCGGCCACTCGCTGGCCGCGGGCCCCGGCGTCAACCCGCTCGGCGACGAGGCCCTGGAGGCCCTGCCGGAGTGGTGGCTCAAGGGCCGCTGCGTCTGCGCGGAGCCGCAGGACCCGGTGGCCGGGAGCGGGGGAGAGGCATGAGCGTGCAGCGGGTCGCCGGGATCGACTGCGGGACGAACTCGATCCGCCTGCTGGTGGCGGACGTCGAGCCGGACACCGGGGCGCTCACGGATCTGGACCGGCGGATGACGATCGTCCGGCTGGGGCAGGGCGTGGACCGGACCGGGCGGCTCGCGCCGGAGGCGCTGGAGCGGACGTTCGCCGCCTGCCGGGAGTACGCGCAGGTGATCCGCGAACTGGGCGCGCAGCGCCTGCGGTTCGTGGCCACCAGCGCCAGCCGGGACGCGGAGAACCGGGACGAGTTCGTGGCCGGCGTCCGCGGCATCCTGGGGGTCGACCCCGAGGTGGTCACCGGGGACGAGGAGGCGGAGCTCTCCTTCACCGGCGCCACCAAGGAGTTGGCGGGTCGGGGCGGTGGCCCGTACCTGGTCTTCGACCTGGGCGGCGGGTCCACCGAGTTCGTGCTCGGCTCCGACCACGTCGAGGCCGCGCGCAGCGTGGACATCGGCTGCGTCCGCCTGACCGAGCGTCACGGCGCGGACTGGGCGGCCATGCGCGCGGACATCGAGAAGGCGCTCGACCTCGCTGCCGAGACCGTGCCGCTGACCACCGGGGCGACCCTGGTCGGGCTGGCCGGCACGGTGACCACCGTGGCCGCGATCGCGCTGGGTCTGCCGGAGTACGACAGCCAGGCGATCCACCGGTCCCGGATCCCGGTCGCGCAGGTGAGGGCGGTCGCGGAGCGGCTGATGCACGCGACCCACGAGGAGCGCGCCGCCATCCCGGTGATGCACCCCGGCCGGGTCGACGTCATCGGCGCGGGCTCGCTGATCCTGCTGTCGATCATGGAGCGGACCGGTGCCCGGGAGCTCGTCGTCAGCGAGCACGACATCCTCGACGGCATCGCCTGGAGCACCCTCTCCCGGGCCTGACCGGGGCCCGAAACGCCCAGGTCACCCCTGACGCGCGCGTCCCCGGCGAGAAAGTTCGTGAATTTCTTCACATGGAGTTCCGCTCGCCGGGATGCACGCAAGGTGACGTTCGCCCGAATTGTGGGTCCAAAGGTGACGGCGCGTCACCATCGCTTGTATCGCAGGTGTTACGGCGATTTCGCACACACAATCGCAACGCGTGCGGCGACCTGCGGCTTTTTGTGCATGGGTTCACAAGCGCGCGATCTGCCGGGGTGTGGGCCGCGTAGTATAGCACGGGGTGTCCAGCACCTTGTGAGCAGGCCCACAAAGGCCAGTGTCAGACGTGCTGGATACTTTCGGATATGAGCACCACGGAGCGTCCTCGCATTCTTATCGTCGGCGGTGGTTACGTCGGCCTGTATGCCGCGATGCGCATCCTCAAGAAGATGCGCTACGGCGAAGCGACCGTCACGGTCGTGGACCCGCGGTCGTACATGACGTACCTGCCCTTCCTTCCCGAGGCTGCGGCCGGCAGTGTCGCGCCTCGCAACCTCGTCGCCCCGCTGCGGCGCGTCCTGAAGAAGGCGGAGGTCCTGACGGGTCACGTCACCTCCGTCGACCAGGAGCGCAAGGTTGCCACCGTGCAGCCGGCCGCGGGCGAGGCCTACGAGCTCCCCTTCGACTACCTCGTCGTGGCGATGGGCTCGGTCTCCCGCACCTTCCCGATCCCCGGCCTGGCCGAGCACGGCATCGGCATGAAGTCGGTCGAGGAGGCCATCAGCCTCCGCAACCACGTCATCGCCCAGCTGGACAAGGCCGAGTCCACCAACGACGAGAAGGTGCGCAAGCAGGCGCTGACCTTCGTCGTCATCGGCGGTGGCTTCGCTGGCATCGAGACGATCGCCGAGATCGAGGACATGGCCCGCGACTCCGCGAAGATCTACCACAACGTGAAGCGCGAGGACATGCGCTTCATCGTGGTCGAGGCGGCCAACCGCATCCTCCCCGAGATGGGCCCGGACCTCGGTCTGTGGACCAAGGAGAAGCTCGAGGAGCGCGGCATCGAGATCTACATCGAGACCTCGATGGAGTCCTGCGTCGACAAGCACGTCGTGCTGAAGAACGGCATCGAGGTCGACGCCTCCACCATCGTGTGGACGGCCGGCGTCAAGCCGAACCCGGCGCTGGCGAACTTCGGCCTGCCGCTGGGCCCGCGCGGCCACGTGGACACCAAGCCGACCCTGCAGGTCCAGGGCTTCGACAACGTCTGGGCCGCGGGCGACAACGCCCAGGTGCCGGACCTCGCCGTCGGCGAGGGCGCCTGGTGCCCGCCGAACGCGCAGCACGCGGTGCGCCAGGCGATCGTGCTCGGCGACAACGTCATCTCCGGCATGCGCGGCTTCCCGCAGAAGGAGTACAAGCACAAGAACCTGGGTGCGGTCGCCGGCCTCGGCCTGCACAAGGGCGTGGCGATCCTCTTCGGCAAGTACAAGCTGAAGGGCCGCCCCGCCTGGTGGTTCCACCGCCTGTACCACGGCTCCCGCGTCCCCACGATGAACCGCAAGGTCCGCGTGTTCGCCGACTGGACGCTGGCCATGTTCCTCAAGCGCGAGACGGTCTCCCTGGTGGAGATGGAGAGCCCGCGCGAGACCTTCGTCGAGGCCGCGGCCCCCGCGCCGAAGCCCGTCGAGAAGGCGACCGAGAAGGCCGCTGAGAAGGTCTCTGCGTAAGCAGTCCGACCCCGCGTCCTGATCCGAGCCCGGCAGCGTCGCCGGACCGCGACCGTGGTGCTCATACCGGCACCGCTGCCCACAGGAGGAAGCCCCCGAACCGTTCCGGTTCGGGGGNTGCGTTTCCGGCGTGCGTGCGGCTACTCGGACTTGATGGCCTGGAGCATCCCCAGCCGGGCCGCGCTGCGGGCCGGCCACAGCGCCGCCACCAGGCCGACCAGGCCGGAGGCCAGCAGGAACAGGCCGAGCCGGTCCCAGGGCAGCGAGGTGCCGTAGGCGGCCAGGCTGCCGTGGATGGTGCGGCCCACCGCCCAGGCCAGGAAGGCGCCCACCGCCAGGCCCAGCACTCCGCCGAAGAGCGAGATCACCACCGCCTCCAGGCGGACCATCCGCTTGACCGCCACCCGGTCCAGGCCGACCGCGCGCAGCATGCCGATCTCGCGCTTGCGCTCGAACACCGACATGGCCAGCGTGTTCACCACGCCCAGGACCGCGATCACCACGGCCATCGAGAGCAGACCGTAGAGGATGTTCATGGCCAGCGTGATCACGCTGCTGAAGTCATCCTGCAGCCGCTGCTTGTCGTGCACCTGGATCAGCGGGTTCTGGCCCAGTGCGTCGACGATGGCCTGCTGCTCCCGGTCCGACGCACCGTCAGCCGTCTTCACCAGCACGGCTTTCACGTCCGCGGCGCGGTGGTGGGCGGCCAGCGTGGCGTTCGAGACGGTGGCGTCCTCCAGGTAGATGTTGGACGGATAGGTGCCGACGACGGTGAGCGTCCCGATCGCGGACGCGACCCGGTCGCCGACCGCGACGTGCGCCGCCTTGGCGGCGGACTCCTCGACCATCACCGTGTCCGGCTCGGCCAGCTTCGCCACCGCGCCCGGCTGGGCGCCCACCTTGACCGTCTGCTCGACGGTCGCCGGGTCCACGCCGCTGATCTGCGCGCCGGTCCCGGCCACCCGGAAGTAGTCCCGCTGGATCGGGCTGACCGCGGTGACGCCCGGGGCCTTGGCCACGGCCCGTGCCACGCTGCCGTCCAGGCTGCTGCGATTGGCCATGGAGACCTGGTAGTCGCCACGGAGCTGACTGGTCGTCACCGACTTGATGGTCGTCTGCATCGAGAAGCCGACCACGGTCAGCGCGGTGATCAGCCCGATGCCGATGGTCAGCGCCGAGGCGGTGGCGGCGGTGCGGCGCGGGTTGCGCACCGCGTTCTGCCGCGCCAGTTTGCCGGAGACGCCGAACAACCGGCCCAGCAGCGGCCCGGACAGCGCGATCACCGGGCGCGAGAGCAGCGGCGTCAGCACGAACAGGCCGATCATCGTCAGCGCCGCACCGGCACCCAGCGGGGCGTAGCCGGAGCTGTCGCCCGCCGCCGCGCCGACGGCGACCAGGACGACGCCGAGCGCGCTCAGCGCTGCGCCGATCAGGTTGCGCACCAGCAGGCCGCGCTGGGTCGCCGGGGCGTCCACGCTGGCGAGCGCGGCGACCGGCGGGATCTTCGCGGCGCGGCGGGCGGGCAGCCAGGCGGCCAGCAGGGTGACCAGGACGCCGACGCCCAGGGCGGCGGCCACGGTGGTCGGCGAGATCACCAGCGGTCCGCTGGGCAGGTTGGCTCCGGCGCCGGTGAGCGCGGCCCGCATGCCGACGGCGATGCCGATGCCCACGACGAGTCCGGCGACGCCCGCGAACAGGCCGATGAACAGCGCCTCCAGCTGCACCGACCGGGTCACCTGGCGGCGGCTCGCGCCGATGGCCCGCATCAGCGCCAGCTCACGGGTGCGCTGGGCGACCAGCATGGTGAAGGTGTTGGCGATGATGAAGATGCCGACGAACAGCGCGATCCCGGCGAAGGCCAGCAAGGCGGTGTTGAGCGAGCCGGTGGCGTCCGCGATCTCCTTGGACTGGTCGTCGATCAGCTGCTGCCCGGTGCGGGCCTCGACGCCCTTGCCGTGCGGCAGGACCGCGTCCACCTCGTCCAGCAGCTGCCGCTGACTGGTGCCGGGGGCGGCCCGCAGGTCGATCTGCTGGTAGAAGCCGGGGGCGGCGTAGAGCCTCTGGGCGGTGGCGGTGTCGAACAGCACCAGCGAGCCGCCGGAGTTGACGCTGCCGTCCCTGGTGGCGACGATGCCGGTCAGCCTCGGCGTCAGCACGGGGCCGTTGACGGCGATGCGGACGGTGTCGCCGACGTGGTACCCGCCCTTGTCGGCGGTGGCCTTGTCGAGCGCGATCTGGCCCGCGGCGGTGGGTGCGGCGCCCGCGAGCAGGGTCAGCGAGTCGTCCGAACCGGCGGCGCCGGTCGGGTAGTTGGCACCGGTGGTGGACCAGCCGTCGCCGATCAGCTTGCCCTGCTTGTCGGCGACGCCGGCGAAGCCGTCGACGGAGGCCTTCCAGCCGGCCACTCCGGGCAGCCGGCTCAGCTTCGCCAGCTGGGCCGCGCCGAGCGCGGTGCTGCCGGAGCCGGCGTTGCCGCGGACGCCGCCGCCCTGTCCGTGGTCGGTGATCTGGACGGCGATCCCGGACAGGTCCTTCTTGGCGCTGTTCTTCAGCGCTCCGGCGGCCGTGTCGGTGAACACCAGGGTGCCCGCGACGAAGGCGGTGCCGAGCAGCACCGCCAGGGCGGTCATCAGCAGCCGTCCCTTGTGGGCCAGGACGTTGCGCAGTGCGGTCTTGAACATGACGGTTCTTCAGGCCCCTCAGCTGGTCCGGCCCTTGGCGTCGAACCGGCGCATCCGGTCCAGCACGCTGTCGGCGGTCGGGTCGAACAGCTCGTCCACGATCCGGCCGTCGGCCAGGAAGACGACGCGGTCCGCGTAGGAGGCGGCGACCGGGTCGTGGGTGACCATGACGATGGTCTGGCCGAGCTCGCGGACCGAGGAGCGCAGGAAGGAGAGGATCTCCGCGCCGGAACGGGAGTCCAGGTTGCCGGTGGGCTCGTCGGCGAAGACGATCTCCGGCCGGCTCGCCAGCGCGCGGGCGCAGGCCACGCGCTGCTGCTGGCCGCCGGACAGCTGGGACGGCCGGTGCCCGAGCCGGTCGCGCAGGCCGACGGTGTCGACCACCTGGTTCAGCCACGCCTGGTCGGCCTTGCGGCCGGCGATGTCCATGGGGAGGGTGATGTTCTCCAGCGCGGTGAGCGTGGGCAGCAGGTTGAAGGCCTGGAAGATGAAGCCGATGTGGTCCCGGCGCAGTTTGGTCAGCTGCTTGTCCTTGAGCCCGACCAGCTCGGTGTCGCCGATCCGTGCGGAGCCGGAGGTCACCGAGTCCAGACCGGCCATGCAGTGCATCAGCGTCGACTTGCCGGAGCCCGAGGGCCCCATGATCGCGGTGAACTCGCCCTTGGCGAACTCGACCGAGACCTGGTCCAGGGCGGTCACCCTGGTGTCGCCCTCACCGTAGACCTTCGTCAGGTCTGTGGCGCGGGCCGCGGCGGCGCGCAGGGCTGTGGTGGTCACGGCGGAACTCCGTCTCGGATCGGGGATGGACTCGCCGTCCATCCTCGCCGGGTGATCACACCGTGTAGTCGGCCGCCGGATGTGAGTTGGCGTCATCCTCCGGGATGACGGTGCTCCTCCTCGCCCCTGACCCGGCCCCGGGGAGACCCCTGGCCTCCCGTCCGGCCAAGGCGGGCGGAAAAAGCCGATGGACCGTCAAAAGGCAAGGAAACCAGTCAACTTCCGCGCACTCGTGCGCATCGGGGCTGCTGCTGGGACTAGGCTCAGGGGCAAGGGGATGGGCCCGGATGGTGGAACGCAGACACGGCGAGCTTAAACCTCGCTGGCCGCCAAGGCCGTACCGGTTCGAGTCCGGTTCCGGGCACTTCCATCACCACCGGTGCCCGGCCGTGTCGGCCCGCGCGAGGGCGCGCGGGGGCGTACGCAGGGACGTGCGGGGCCGGCGTGCGGGCTGCTGTGGGGGCTCCGCGCGGAGGCCCGGAGCCCACAGCTGGCGCCGCCGCGGGGTGGTGCGGGGCGGGGTCACATGCGGGCGGCGGCCCGGCGCAGGTCGTACTCGTGGACGATCGCCTTGGCGTAGCCGTGCGAGAGGTTGTACTCGCGGCGCAGCCAGTCGATCTTCTCCTCGCAGCGGATCAGGCTCGGCCCGTCCTCCACGGCCTTCAGCCACTCGCTCAGCGGGCGGCCGGTCACGTCGGGGATGCGGGACAGCAGGTTCTGGTGGGTCTCGGCGGAGTACATGAGGGTCACAAGGCGCCTCCGGATTGAGCGGTCCGTCTCCCGACTGTCCCGCGCGATGCTCCGCTTGGCAACAGGCATAGCCTTGGCGCGTGCCCGATACGACGCTCTTCCTCGCCGCGGCGGAACGCGCCGCGGACCGCTTCCGCGCGATGCCGGCCGGCAAACTCTCCCAACTAGCCCCCGCAGGGCTGAAGTTGGCCCGTGCTTTCGCGAGGATGGCGGGGGCGCCGACGGAGCTTCCGGACGTCGGGATGTACGTCGTCGGCGATCAGATCGCACTGACGGCGCACGATCTGGCGTTCGAGCTGGAGCGCCGCGACGACGAGGACGCGGAGCGGCTTCTGTCCGAGGCCCTGGAGCGCCTTCGGGGCGTAGCCCCGTAAGGGGGCGCGGGGAACTGCGCGACCAGCCCACCACCCGGGG
>NZ_JBHSQJ010000010.1:0-24702 GCF_042658505.1 Streptacidiphilus monticola
GGGCGACGACTCAGGCGGCGAACTGGACGCCGGGGGGCTCGAGACCGGCGGGCTCGACTCCGGAGGAGAGCTGGACGCCGGCGGTGACGACTCCGGCGGAGAGCTCGACGCGGGCGGAGAGGACTCCGCCGGAGAGCTGGACGCCGGCGGGCTCGACACCGGCGGAGACGACTCCGGCGGCGGTGTCGTCGAGCAGGTGGCGCTCGGGCTGGGAGGCGGAGTGGGGCTGTGGGACGCGCAGTCGCTCGGCGACGCGGTCGGGTGGCCCCGGTGGTGGCGGCCGGCTGCGTCGCTGCACGCGCAGTCGCAGGGGTTCGTGCGCGCGGAACGCACCTGCACCTTGTGGGCGGTCGGGGACGCAGCGTCCGCAGGCGCGGCGAGGAGCAGCCCTCCGCCGGCGACGGAAACGGCTCCGAGGAGGAAAGTCGCACGATGGAGAGCGACGGGGACGCGACGGACTGTCGTCCGGTCCTCGCCCCGCGGCTCCGTTGCACGGGATCTGGTCATATGACCATTCGCGATCCGCACCCGACAGGTCGAGCGGAGCGACACAGGGCAGTAACCCTCCCGTGTGCACGGAATCGCCCAAAAGGCACTGTCGGAGCACCGCCGGAGCCGTGCCGGACCGGTGGCCCGGGGTCACACCCCGCCGGCACCCTCACCTGCTCGACGGATCTGCGATGATGCGATCAGTGGACCAGGCAAAGCCTGCCCTTCCGTGTTAACGCATCCGCAACCCGCAGAAGTGAGACTGTCGCCATGGGCAAGCAGCAGGAGTTCGTGCTCCGCACTCTGGAAGAGCGAGACATCCGGTTCGTCCGCCTCTGGTTCACCGACGTCCTCGGCTTCCTCAAGTCCGTGGCGGTGGCCCCGGCGGAGCTGGACCAGGCCTTCGAGGAAGGCATCGGCTTCGACGGCTCGGCGATCGAGGGCTTCGCCCGGGTCTACGAGTCCGACATGCTGGCCAAGCCCGACCCGGGCACCTTCCAGATACTGCCGTGGCGCTCCGAGGCCCCCGGCACCGCCCGCATGTTCTGCGACATCCTCATGCCGGACGGCTCCCCCTCCTTCGCCGACCCGCGCTACGTCCTCAAGCGGACCCTGGAGAAGGCGTCCAACCTCGGGTTCACCTTCTACACCCACCCCGAGATCGAGTTCTTCCTGCTCAACAACCAGCCCGCGGACGGCCGCGCCCCCGAGCCCGCCGACCACTCCGGCTACTTCGACCACACCCCGCGCGGCGTCGGCCACGACTTCCGCCGGCAGGCCATCACGATGCTGGAGTCCATGGGCATCTCGGTGGAGTTCAGCCACCACGAGGGCGCCCCGGGCCAGCAGGAGATCGACCTGCGCTACGCGGACGCGCTGTCCACGGCGGACAACATCATGACCTTCCGGCTGGTGATGAAGGAGGTCGCCCTGGAGCAGGGCGTGCACGCCTCCTTCATGCCCAAGCCCTTCTCCCAGCACCCGGGTTCGGGCATGCACACCCACCTGTCCCTCTTCGAGGGCGACCGCAACGCGTTCCACGAGGCCGGCGCGGAGTACCAACTGTCCAAGGTGGGCCGCTCGTTCATCGCGGGCCTGCTCCGCCACGCGGCGGAGACCTCGGCGATCACCAACCAGTGGGTCAACTCCTACAAGCGCATCTGGGGCGGCTCGCAGCGGGCGGCCGGCGCCGGGGGCGAGGCGCCCTCGTACATCTGCTGGGGCCACAACAACCGCTCCGCGCTGGTGCGGGTGCCCATGTACAAGCCCGGCAAGCAGGGCTCGACGCGGGTGGAGATCCGCTCCCTCGACACCGGCTGCAACCCGTACCTGGCCTACTCGGTCATCCTGGCGGCGGGCCTGAAGGGCATTCAGGAAGGCTACGAACTCCCGCCCGGCGCGGACGACGACGTCTGGGCCCTCAGCAGCCTCGAGCGCCGCGCGCTCGGCATCGAACCCCTGCCCCAGAACCTCGGTGAGGCCATCGACCTGATGGAGCGCAGCGAACTCGTCCGCGAGACGCTGGGCGAGCACGTCTTCGACTACTTCCTGCGCAACAAGCGCCAGGAGTGGGAGGAGTACCGCAGCGAGGTCACCCCCTTCGAGCTGAGGCGCCTGCTGCCCGTGCTGTAGCTCCCGGCGGCACCCCCCTGGTCACGGGAAGAGGCCCGGAGGCAGCGGACCCGATCCGCTCGCTCCGGGCCTCTTCGGGTCTCCGGGCCGTCCGCGTGCCGCCCGAGTGCGAACGGACCGCTCGGCAGACGACGCCCGCCGCGCTGTGCGCCCGGCCGTCACTGAGCGCCTTCCGGGTCGGCTGAGGGGGCCGCGAGCCGGGGTGATGCCGGGACGCCGAGAGCTGGGCGCGACTGGACTACCGCGCCCAGCGCCCCATGGTCGGCGCGGTGCCGACCAGGCACTCGATGCCGGTCGGGACCCCGAAGCCGAGGAGGGCGTAGGCGGTCAGGCGCAGGTGGCCCTCAAGGCAGACCAGATCGTCCGGCCTCTCGCCGACGAGGATGAGCGGAGGAAACCTCTCGCCCGAGAGGGCCGCCTGGGCCGCGTCGACGAACGGTTCGTTGGGTATGTCGAAGGCCCGCAGGCCCGCCTTGATGCGTGCGGCCGCGTCGGCCGGCCGTCGGCTGCCGCCCGACAGTTCGACCCAGTAGGAATAGTCGAGGTAGCGCACCCTTGCCGCCTCGGCGGCGGACAGGAGTGCCCTGGTCCAGGTGACGTCAGTAGGGAAGTTCTCGAACAGGTCGCGGTTCTCGCCGTACCCGCGCGCCGCCGCGAGCAGCGCGCGACGGGCGGAGTTCGCTGCGGCGTCGGAGAGGTCCGGCCGCGTCAGCAACTCCTCGGCCTGCCCGACTGCCGCCAGCTGGGACCGGAGGTTCTGGCCGAACCTCCGACTGGACAGTTCGCCGCTCAGGAAGCAGGCGACCATCTCGTCCTCACTGCTCGGCCCCAGTTCCCGCACAACCGGCAGGATACGGCCGAGCCGGTCGAGCGCCCGGCCCCTTCCACGCCAGGTGCGCTCCGCCTCGGGAAATCATGAGCAGGTGGAATTCGAAGGCCGCCGTCCATTCGCTCCGCGCCTCCTCCTGGCCGAGCGCGTCGGGTGGTTCGTGCTGGAGCGGCCGGTGTTCCTCCCCGCCGGTTGCCGCTTCTGGACCGAGCAGGACGCGTTGGTGGTCGAGTCGCCCACCGGCGAGCAGCGCAGGTTCGCGGGCTTCATGAACCGCTGACAGGCTGTCGGCCGACCGACGCCGTAGGTCAGACGGGCTGCGCCTCGTCCAGGAAGGCCGTGAGGAAGGGCAGGGTCCGCTCCAGGGGGCCGGAGTCGCCTGCGGCGGCGGCGAGTTCGCCGAGGTAGTCGCCGTGGTTGCCCGGGACGACCAGCAGGCGGGCGCCCGGGATCAGGGAGGCCAGGCGGGCCGCGTGGTCCACGCGGACGACGTCACGGTCCGCTGCCACCACCAGGGTTGGGGCGGTGATGCCCGCGAGCAGCTCGTCCGGCCAGTCGGTGAAGCCGGTCAGCATCAGGTCGCGGTCCAGCTGGAACATGCGCTCCGCGTGGGCCGGGTCGCCGCTGACCGCCAGGTCGGCCTCGCGGTAGGGCTGCGGGAGGTCGGCGGAGGTGGCGGCGGCCAGGCCGTCCCAGAAGCCGTCCACCATCCCGTCGCGGCGGAAGGGCGCGGAGGCCGCCACGAGGCGGCGCACCGCGCCGGGGTGCCGGATGGCGAGCTGCAGGGCCACCTGCCCGCCGTTGCTGAACCCGAGGACGTCGACCGGACCGAGACCCAACTCCGCCAGCAGCAGGGCGGCTCCGTCGGCCGAACCCTCGAAGGAGGCCGGGCCCACGCCGGTGCCGGTTCGGCCGTGGCCCTGGAGTTCGACGGCGAGCATGCGGCGCGAGTCCGCGAGGGCCGGGATGAGCCGGCCCCAGTTGGACTCGATGGTGGAGCCACCGCCGTGCAGGAGCAGGAGGGGTGGCCGGCCGGCGCCGTCCTTGCCGTGCCACTCGTAGTAGAGGGGCAGTTCGGCCGAGGAGTAGCCGTGCTCGTCGCTCAGGGCGGTCATGCGGGGAAGCCTAGTACCGCGTACGCAGCCGACCGTGCACGGCGGCGCGGCGGCGCGGCAGGGCGGCGGCGCGGCGGCGCGGCAGGGAGGCGGCGCGGCAGGGAGGCGGCGCGGCAGGGCGAGGATTCCCCGACGCGGCACGGGTCAGCGACCGCGCAGCGCGGCGACGGCCGCGGCGGTCTCCTCCGTCACGAGGTCGGCGTTGATCATGGCTCCGGCCAGGGCGCCCGCCGCCGCCGCGCCGCCGACCTGGGCGGACAGGTCGGTGATGTTGCCCGCCACCCAGACGCCCGGTACAGCCGTGCGGCCGCCCTGCTCCGAGGGGATGAACTCGCCCATCCGGGACGGGTGCTGTTCGGCCGTCAGTCCGAGGGCGGCGAGCAGGGCGCCGCGTGCCACCATGCGGGGCGCCACCGCCAGGACCTCACGCGGGACGACGGTGCCGTCGGCGAGACGCAGGCCCGCCACCCCGCCCCCGCCGGTGGTCTCGACCGCGGTGACCTTGCCGGGCACGATGCGGATGCCCCGCGCGGTGAGCTGCTCCGTCTCCGCCGCGGTGGGCTCCGGTCCGCCGTGGCCGAACAGCACGACGTCGTCGGTCCACTGACGGAACAGCAGCGCCTGGTGGACCGACATCGGCCCGGTCGCCAGCACGCCGACGGCGCGGTCGCGGACCTCCCAGCCGTGGCAGTACGGGCAGTGCACGAGGTCCCGGCCCCAGTGCTCGCGCAGTCCGGGAACGTCGGGAAGCTCGTCCACCAGGCCGGTGGTGACCAGCAGCCGCCGGGCGCGGAGCGTGGTGCCGTCGGCGAGGGTGACGGTGAAGCCGGGCGCCGCCCCGGCGACCGCGACCGCCTCTCCCGACAGCACCGTGCCGCCGTACCGGCGGACCTCCTCCCGGCCGCGGGCGAGCAGCTCGCCCGGGGGCATACCGTCGCGGGCCAGCAGGCCGTGCACGCCGTCGGCGGGCGCGTTGCGCGGCTCGCCGGCGTCGACGACGGCGACGGACCGGCGGGCGCGGGCGAGCATCAGCGCCCCGCTCAGGCCCGCGGCGCCACCGCCGACCACGAGGACGTCGTAGTCGGGCAGTTGGGGGTTCTGCGCAGGGTGGGTCGTATCGGTCATGGGGACCACCTCCACGACGACCATGCGGGGACACCCCCACACACCGGCAAACCTCGTTGCCGGTATGGCAAGCTCGAAGCATGGAAGACGACGCCCTGGACCGGACCCTGGAGGCGGTCGGCCCCCGCCTGCGCGCGCTGCGGCAGCAGCGGGAGACGACGCTGGCCGAACTGTCGGCGGCGACCGGCATCTCGGTCAGCACGCTCTCCCGGCTGGAGTCGGGCAGCCGCAAGCCCACCCTGGAGCTGCTGCTCCCGCTCGCCCGCGCCCACGGCGTCACGCTCGACGAGCTGGTGGACGCCCCGGAGACCGGCGACCCGCGGATCCACCTGCGGCCGGTGCGGCGCAACGGCATGACGATGCTGCCGCTGAGCCGCCACGCGGGCGGGATCCAGGCGTACAAGCTGGTGCTGCCGGCCGCGAGCGGCCGCCGCGAGCCGACCCCGCAGACGCACGAGGGCTACGAGTGGCTCTACGTGCTCAACGGGCGGCTCCGCCTGGTGCTCGGCGAGCACGACCTGGTGCTGTCGCCGGGGGAGGCCGCCGAGTTCGACACGCGCCTCCCGCACTGGTTCGGCGCGGCCGACACGGAACCCGTCGAGTTCCTCAGCCTCTTCGGCCGCCAGGGCGAGCGCGCTCACCTGCGCGCCCGCCCGAAGTCCCGGCAGGAGCCGCGGTGAGTCCGTCCGGCTACCCCGGTTCTCCCGCGGGTCGCGGTCCGTCCGAGCCGGCCGGGTACTCGTCGAGCGGGACCAGACCCTGCGACCAGGCCGTCAGGACCGGGGTGAGGATGCGCCAGGCCTCCTCGGCCTCGTCGCCGCGGATGGACAGGGCGGGGTTCCCGGTCAGCACGTCGAGGAGCAGCCGCCCGTAGGCGGGCAGTTCCGGCGGCTCCATCCGCGCGGACAGCGTCAGCGGGGCCAGGGTGTGCGTGTGGGAGCCGGTACCGGTCAGATGGAACGTCAGGTCCTCCGGGTCGAGGCCGAAGCGCAGCAGGTTGGGCGGCGCCTCCTCCTCGTCGCCGAACGGGAGGTGGGGGACGGCCCGGAAGCGGACGGCCACCTCCTTGCGGTCGGCGCCGAGGGCCTTGCCGCTGCGGAGCCGGAAGACCGTCCCGGCCCAGCGCCAGCTGTCGAGCTCGAGTTCCACCTCGGCGAAGGTCTCGGTGCGGCGTGCGGGGTCCACGCCGTCCTCGTCGACGTAGGAGGGGACGTCCCGGCCGCCGATCCGCCCGGCGGTGTAGCGGGCGCGGCGGGTGCGGCGCAGCACGTCCGACTCGGTCAGGGGCCGCACCGAGCGCAGCACGTCGACCTTGCGGTTGCGCAGGTCGCGCTCGTCCAGGCTGACCGGCGGCTCCATGGCCACCAGGCACAGCAACTGCAGGAGGTGGTTCTGCAGCATGTCCTTGAGCGCGCCGACGCCGTCGTAGTAGCCGGCCCTCCCCTCCAGGGCGAGGGTCTCGTCCCAGACGATGTCGATCTCGGCGATGTGGGTGCTGTTCCAGATCGGCTCCAGGACCCGGTTGGCGAGCCGGCTGCCGAGCAGGTTCTGCACGGTGGTCATGGCGAGGAAGTGGTCCACCCGGAACACCGCCTGCTCGGGGAGCAGATCGGCGAGCAGCCGGTTGAGCTCGACCGCGTCGGCCAGGCTCTCCCCGAACGGCTTCTCCAGCACGATGCGGCTGCCGGGCGGGATGCCGGCCCGGTGCAGGGAGGTGATGGCCGTGGGGAACAGGCTCGGCGGGAGCGCGAGGTAGAGGGCGACCGGCCCGTCACCGGCGATCGCGGCCGCCACGTCCGCGGGGTCGGTGACGTCGGCGCGCCGGAACTCGGCGGCGCTGGTGACGGCCTTTCTGGCGCCGTGCGGCCAGGCCGCTCCGTGGCGGTCGAGCTGCTCGGCGGCCCAACCGCGGAACCGTTCGCCGTCCCACTCCTTGCGGTCGGCGCCGATCAGCTGGAACCGGGCGTCCAGGTGGCCCGCGGTGTGCAGGGCGGCCAGCCCGGGCAGCAGGTAGCGCGCACTGAGGTCCCCGGTCGCGCCGAAGACGACGAGCCTGTCGATCATGTGGTGCCTCCGGCTGTCGCCCGGGCCAGGTTCACGCCGCTGGCGATGACGCCGATGTGGCTGAACGCCTGGGGGAAGTTGCCCATGAACTCTCCCGTCGTGGGGTCGATCTGCTCCGACAGCAGGCCCAGCGGGCTGGCGCGGCCGCAGAGGGAGTCGTACAGCTCCGCGGCCTCGTCGAGCCGGCCCTGGCCGATCAGGTTGTCGACGAGCCAGAAGCTGCACAGGACGAAGGCGCCCTCGTCGCCGGGCAGTCCGTCGGGTGACTGGTCGTGCAGGTAGCGGTAGAGCAGGCCGCCCCCCGCGGAGAGGCGGTCGGCGACGGCCGCGGTGGTGGCCACCATGCGCGGGTGGTCGCCGGGGACGACCTGGCGCATGGGCAACGCCAGCAGGCTGGCGTCCAGTTGGCCGCCGCCGTCCAGGTGCTCGCTGAGGGTCTGCGCCTGCTCGTCCCAGGACTCGTCCAGGATCAGCTGGCGCAGCTTGTCGGCGGCGGCGCGCCAGGCCGCCGTCCGCTCGGGCATCCCGCGCCGCTCGCCGATCACGGCGGCGCGGTCCAGCGCCACCTGGCACATCGCCGCCGAGTAGGTGAACACCCGGCCCTCGCTGCGTACTTCCCAGATGCCCTGGTCGGGTTGGCGCCAGGCCTGGTCCGCCGCGTCCGCCAGACCGGCGAGGCCGGCCCACAGCGCAGGCTCCAACTCCCCGCCCGCGCGCAGCCATTGGTCGGCGCAGTCCAAAACCTCGCCGTAGACGTCGTGTTGACGCTGGTCCGCCGCGCCGTTGCCCCAGCGCACCGGGGCCGAGCCTCGGTAGCCCTCCAGTTCGGTGTCCTCGACCTCGTCGGGGACCGGACGCCCGTCGAGGTCGTACATGATCCGCGGATGGCGGCTGCGCTCGAAGGCGTCGAGCACCCAACCGAGGAAGGCGTCCGCCTCGCCGCCGAAACCGATGCGGCGCATGGCGAACACCGCGTAGGCGGCGTCCCGGATCCAGGTGTAGCGGTAGTCCCAGTTGCGCACGCCGCCGATGGGCGCGGGCAGCGAGGAGGTGGGGGCGGCGACCAGCGAGCCGGCGGCCCAGTCGTCGCACAGCTTGAGGGTGATCGCGGAGCGGCGCACCAGCTGCTCCTGGGGCCCCTGGTAGCGGAAGCCCGTCATCCAGCGGCGCCACGCGGCGGCGGTCGCGTCCAGCATCGCCTCGGCGTCGAAGCGGTGGTGGCGGTGGAAGCGGCCCCAGGACAGCACCAGGTCCAGCCGGTCGCCCTGACGCAGCTCATGCCTGCTGTGCAGGGAGTCCAGGGGTCGGTTGGACCGCAGGTGCAGCCGGAGGTCCGGCCGCCTGGGCACGTGGATCTCGAGCCCGCTGAACATGGCGCTGGCCAGCGCCCCGCCTCGCGGTTCGAGGTCCACCCGCAGGTTCACGTCACCGTCCAGCACGACGGCCGAGCGGACGAGCTCGGCGCGGGCCTGCGGGGCGTCGTCCGTCAGGTCGGCACCGGAGCGCAGCACGAGCGCGTCGGTCACCCGGACCACGCCGGTCGCGCCGCGCATCTCGGTCACCAGGACCCCGGTGTCGGGCTCGTACCGTTGCCGCGCCTCCGCCACGTCCTCCGGCGCCACGGTGAAGTGGCCGCCGCGGGCGTGGTCGAGCAGGCCGCAGAACAGCGGCTCGGAGCCGAACCGGGGCAGGCACATCCATGGGATGGAGCCGTCCAGGCCCACCAGTGCCGCGGTCGTGCCGTCCCCGATGAGCCCGAGGTCCTCCAGCGGGAGGTACCCGTTCCGCCGTTGCACCCGCCGGAACGGCGGATCGAGAGTCAGCATCTGCCCTGCTCCCTGTGTGGGGCCGCCGGCCCTAGAAGACGATCAGCGGCTTGACGACGTCCTCAAGCTTTCGGTCCATGACCTCGAACGCCCGCTCGATCTCGTCGAAGCCGAACTGATGGCTCGTCATGTGGGTGGGGTCGATGCGCCGGGCCTGCAGCAGGCGCAGCAGGCGTTCCATGCGCACCCGCCCGCCGGGGCACAGCCCGGTGGCGATGGTCTTGTCGGCCATCCCCACACCCCACTCGACCCTGGGGATGCGCACGAACTCGCCCTCCCCGAAGTAGCCGGTGACCGAGATCGTGCCCCCCGGCTTGGTGACCTTCACGCAGGTCTGGAAGGTCGCGTCGGCGCCGAGCGCCTCGATGGCTGTGTCGACGCCTTCCCCGTCGGTCAGCTCCAGGATCCGCTCGACGACGTCCTGCTTGGTGAAGTCCACGATCTCGTCCGCGCCGTAGAACTGCGCCAGCTTCTGCCTGCTGGGCACCGACTCGACGCCGATGACCAGACCGGCTCCGCGCAGCCGGGCCCCGGCCGTCGCCATCAGCCCCACCGGCCCCTGGGCGAGCACCGCCACGGTCCCGCCGATCGGGATGTTGCCGTGCTCCGCGCCCATGAACCCGGTGGACAGCATGTCCGCGCAGTAGACCGCCGCGTCGTCGGAGACGTCGTCGGGGATCTTCGCCATATTGGCGTCGGCCTCGTTGACATGGAAGTACTCGGCGAAGACGCCGTCCTTGACGTTGGCGAACTTCCAGCCGCCGAGCGGGCCGCCGGACTGGGAGGGGTGGCCGTTCTGCGAGGCGGGATCGCCCCAGTCCGGCGTGATCGCCCCGACCAGGACGCGGTCGCCGGGCCGGAACTGCCGGACCTCGCTGCCCACTTCGTGGACGACGCCCACCGCCTCGTGACCGAGCGTCAGGTCCTCCCGGGGCCCGATCCCGCCGGACACCGTGTGCGTGTCCGAGGTGCAGATCAGGGCCCGGGTCGTGCGAACCACGGCATCGTTGGGGCCGGGCCTGGGCACGGGCTTGTCGATGACGCCCACGCGCCCGATCTCCCTCATCACGAACGCCTTCATGGTCGACCTTTCCTCATTACTCTGTACGGGATTTCACGAGCCGCTGGAGTCCCCCACCGACCGCCGGGTCAGCAGCTCGGCGGCGGTCCGGGCGATCTGCTCGGGCGCGGGCGACGCGTCGACCACGACGCCGTGTTCGTCCGGCCCGAGCGGCTCGAGGGCGGCGAGCTGCGAGTCGAGCAGCGACGCCGGCATGAAGTGCCTGGTGCGGTGTCCGATCCGGTCCGCCAGCACGTCACGGTCCGCGGTCAGCTGCAGGAACAGCACGCCGGGGCAGGCGGACCGGAGGACGTCCCGGTGGCTGCGTTTCAGCGCCGAGCACGCCACGACGCTGCCGACGCCGTCCCGCTCGTGCAGCCAGCGGCCGATGGCCTCCAGCCAGGGACGGCGGTCCGCGTCGTCGAGCGGCGTCCCCGCCGACATCTTGGCGATGTTGGCGGCCGGGTGGAGGTCGTCCGCGTCTCCCAGCTCGACCCCCAGCCGCCCGGCGAGCAGGCGGGCCACGGTGGACTTCCCCACGCCGGACACACCCATCACCACGACGCAGGGCGGGTGCGGGGAACCGGCAGCGGCCATCAGGGCTCCGCCCTCACGCGTCGGCCGTCTTCTGCGGACGGACCACGAGGACCGGGCAGGTGGCCTGCTGGGTGCAGTGCTGACTGACGGAGCCCAGCAGTGCGCGGGCGAAGCCGCCGTGCCCTCGGTTGCCCACGACGAGGAGTTCGGCGCCCTCGGCGGCGTCCAGCAGGGCGCCTGCGGCGTTGCCGTGGACCACGAGGGGCCGGACCCGGACCGGCGAGTCGGGGCCGACGACCTCTTCCAACGCTTGGTCGAGGACCTTGGTCGCGTTCTCCTGCCAGTCGAACATGTCGCTCGGTGGCGGGGTCCAACCGGACAGCAGCGGCGGATACTCCCAGGAGATCACCGCGTCGACCGTCGCACCGGTGAGCCGCGCCTGGCGCACGGCCCAGCGAAGCGCCGCCTTGGCGGGCTCGGACCCGTCGACTCCGACCACGATCCGCGGGACGGATCCCGTCTCCTCGCTCATCGCCCTCCACCTCACACGTCGAGCGGCGGCCCGGGGTCCGGGCCGTCCTGTCCGTCGTCGACTCCGTGCCGGATCGGCGCGGCGCTATCAGCTTCGGCCCCGGACCCGCCGCTCGCATCCGGGCACGAACCGCGTGGCGGCTCGGGGCCACCCGCCGGCGAAGCAGGCCGCGCGTGCGGCGCGGTTCGGCGTCGCCCGGCTCCGGAGCCAGGGTGGCGTCCAGGTGGGTGACACGGCCTGCCCGCCCGTCCGCCCGCGGCCACTGCCACGGCCACGGCCGAGCGGAGTGGGTCCAGCTGCATGGCCGGACCCAGTGGATACCTGACTGCTCGTCACTCACCCGCAACGGCATGCGGATTGGCGCCGGGAGGCGCGGCCCGCGCGTCAGCCCGCCACGCGGCCGAAGTGGGTCGGGTAGTAGCCCGTGGACAGCACGGAGATGCGGACGTCCTTGCCGGGCCGCGGCGCCTCGATGTAGCGGCCACCGCCCAGGTAGATGGCCACGTGGTGGATGCCGGAGGAACGGCTGCTGGTGGACCAGAACAGCAGGTCGCCCCGGCGCAGTTCGCCCGCCGTGATCGGGCGCACCGCCCGGTACTGCTCGGCGGAGACCCGGGGCAGGTGGATCCCGGCCCGGAAGAACGCCTGCTGGACCAGGCCCGAGCAGTCGTAGCCGCGCGGTCCGTTGCCGCCCCAGATGTAGGGCTTGCCCAACTGCGCCTCCGCGAAGGTGATCGCGGCTTCTACGGCCCCGATGGTCGGCGCCGGGTCGGGCATCGGCTTCGGCGTGGGGTGCCCGGTGCCGCCGCCCGTGTACCTGAGGTAGACGTCGTAGTGGCTGGTCCAGCGCCAGCGGCCGTCGAGCTTGAACCAGTAGCGGTGGCCGTCCCAGCCCTGCTTCAGCGAGCCGGTGCCGGTGCCCGAGGAGGACGGCTGCGAACTGCCGCGGGTGTACTTCAGGTAGACGTCGTAGTGGCTGGTCCACCGCCAGCGGCCGTCGAGCCGGAACCAGTAGCGGTGGCCGTCCCAGCCGGCGTGGTCGGGAGCCGCCAGTGCGCTCGCGGCCGGGGCGGCGGTGAGGGTGGCCGCACCGGCGACGCCGGTGACGGCGACGACCGCCGCGCCGGTCGCGCCGAGGCGGCCGAACCGCCGGTGGTGCGCTCCGGGCGCGGAGCGCGGCTCGGGCGCCGCGCCGGTGGCGCAGGCGGTGCAGGAGCAGCCGGCTATGTCGCCGGGGTCGACTTCGGTGAAGGAGGCGGTGGCCATACGGGGCTCCGTTCCTGAGGGCGTCACAGGGGACGCCGGTGACGTGCCGTGGCGGACGCGGCTCGGTCGACGCTCCGTCAGGTCTGCGCGCGGCCGACGGGCGTGGCACCGGCGGGCCGGGCGGCGGGCTTGCCGAGCCTGACCGGGGCCGGGAGGCGGTCGGGGATGTGCGCCGCGCTGCCCGGCGCCGCGGGTTCCACGTGCGCCTGCTCGCGCGGCGCCGCTGCGGCGGACGCGGGGACGCTGACCGGGACCGCCAGGAAGGCGGTGACCAGGTCGCGCAGCAGCTCGGCACGGACGGCCGGGTCGAGCGCCCCGCCCTGGTGGCGTTCGAGGTGGCTGACGGCCAGGGAGGCGGTCTCCAGGGCGTCGCCGACGACGATGTCCCGGGTCCCGGCCTCCAGTTCGGCGATCCGGCGGCGGCGCATGGCGGCGGCGAAGTCGGGTGCGTAGTCGAGCACCACGGCCTGGGCGGAGAAGACCGCCACGCCGACCGGGGCCATCTCGGCGGCCAGCAGCCGGGTCAGCTCGCCGCCCAGCCACTGGCCGTCCCGCAGCGAGGGCCCCGGGGTGGCGAAGGAGTCGCAGGGCAGTGTGGAGGCGACCCGGCTCAGCACCGATTCGGCGCTGACGGCCAGGTGCTGTTCGTGGTCGTCGACGGCGAACCGGGCGCGCGCGGTGTCCCGGATCTGCCACACCAGCAGCAGCTCGGCGCGGATCGGGGAGCCCTCGCGGTCCACCGCCGACAGCGGCGCGCTGCGCCAGTGCCGGATCCGGACGTCGAGCGGGCGCCGCTTGAGCAGCGGGTTGACCCAGACCAGCCCGGTGCGCCGGACGGTGCCCCGGTAGCCGCCCCAGCGGCTGAGCACCCGGGCCGTGCCGAGCGGGTTGGTCATCAGCCCGAAGAACGCGGTGACGGCGACCACTCCGCACAGGCCGAGCAGAAGTGCCGCCTCCGGCCGGTGGAGTGACGGGGCGTCAGCGTTGAGCCGTCCCGAACCCGGCAGCCAGGTGGGCAGCGCCGCGCGGTCCGCCTGCACCGCGCAGGCCCCGGCCAGCGCGGCGGCCAGCACCAGCAGCGCAAGCCAGCCGGGCAGGACCCCCCGGGCCGGGCGCTCGCGCAGGTCCGCGTCGGACCGGGGTGCTCTGCCGGCGGTGACGGGCGCGGGACCGGCGGTGGCTGCGGTGGGCTGATCGGTGTACTGATCCACGTGGCCGTTCCCCTCGTTCGTGCCAGGCTCAAGACCATGATCGCTTGACCGTAGTCCGATATCGGACAAACCGTCAATACATCTATATCTCACCCCAGATAGGACGTCCCTGCTCCCGTGCCACCCGGGAACCCCCCTGCGACAGGCCCGTGTGGGGGACTCCGGCTCCGGGCGCCGACCGGGCCAATACCCTGGACGCCATGCCCGCCCTGCGCCTCGCGTTGAACCAGATCGACACCACGTTCGGTGACCTTCCCGGCAACGCCGACCTGGTCGTCCGGTGGACCCGCCACGCCGCCGACCAGGGCGCTCAACTGGTCGCTTTCCCCGACGCCACCCTCATCGGCAGCCCGGCCGAGGCGCAGCAGCCGCGGCCCTGGCTCCTCGACGCGTCACGCTCCGCACTCGTGCAGCTGGCCGAGCGGCTGGAGTCGGAGGGCCTCGGCGGGACCCCCGTCGTCCTGGGCTGCGTCGAGGGGCGCGGCGACGGTCCGGCGAGCCGTCCGGCGCTACTCCACCAGGGGCACGTCCTCACCCGTCCGGCCACGCACGGCCCGGTCGTGGTCCGGCTGCACGGGGTGGACGTGGCGCTCGGCGTGGGCGGGGACCTCCAGCAGGACGGCAAGTGGCTCCATGCCCTGAGCGGCGCCGGACTGCTGCTGGTCACCGGCGCCTTCCCGTACGCGACCGGCGGCGGCGACGCGCGGCTGGAGCGGGTGCGCGACCGCGCCCGAGCGGCCGGCTGCGCCGTGGCCTGCGTCAACCTGACGGGCGGTCAGGACGAGCGGGTCTTCGACGGGGACTCCCTGGTCGTGGACGCGAAGGGCGAAGTGCTCGCGCGCGCCCCGCAGTTCGAGGAGGGCTGCCTGCTCGCCGACCTCGACCTGCCCCCCGCGACGTCGGGGCCGGACGGCCCGGGCGACCACCACGTCGTCATCTCCGAGGAGGCCGCCCCCGCGCCGGCCGAGCCGGTGGCCGCGGGCCGGGCCCGGCGCATGGACGAACTGGAGGAGGTCTACGCCGCCCTGGTCTGCGGCGTCCGCGCGCAGACCGCGAAGAACGGCTTCACCTCGATCCTGGTCGGCCTGGACGGCGGCATCGGGTCCGCGCTGGTCGCGGCCGTCGCCGTGGACGCGATCGGTGCGGAGGACGTCCACGGCGTCACCCTGCCGACGTCGGAGACCTCCGGACAGGCGCTGGAGAACGCCGCCGAGACGGCCCGCCGGACCGGACTGGTGCTCCGCTCGGTGCCGCTCGACCCGGTGCTGGACGCCTGCACGGACGCCCTCGACCTGACCGACCTCGCCGACCTGAACCTGCAGGCCCGCCTGTGCGGCACGGTGCTCGCCGCCCTGGCCGAGACGGAGGGCCGACTGCTGCTCGCCACGTCCGACCGGACCGGCCTGACGATCGGTCACCCCTCCGTCCACGGCCAGGCGATGGGGGCGTTCGCCCCCCTGCGGCACGTCTACCGGACGACGGCCCTGCGGCTGGCGAAGTGGCGCAACGCCGCCGCGGCGGCGAGGGGCGAAGTGCCCCCGGTCCCGGAACGGACCCTGACCGACGCCGACGACCAGCCGGGCGCGGAGCCACTGCCGCCGTACGAGGTCCTGGACGCCCTGCTCACCGCGTACGTGGACGAGGGCGCAGGGGAGTCGGAGCTGGTCGGGAGGGGCTTCCCCCCGGAGACCGTCGCCCGTGTCACCCGCCTCGCGGACGCGGCCGCGTCCACCCGCCACCGCCATCCCCCAGGCACCCGGCTCTAGTTGCAGCCCCCTCAGGGGCGCGAGGAACCGCGCGACCAGCCCACCACCCGGGGAGGTTCGACCCATGTGCGGGCCGGACCACCGCGAGTGGTGGGTTGCTCGCGCAGTTCCTCGCGCCCCTGAGGGGGGCTTGCTCAGAGTGCGAAGTGGGCCGCGATGGGCAGGTGGTCGGAGCCGGTCCGGGGCAGGGTCCAGGCGTCCGTGGGGGTGATCCCGCGACTCATGATCTGGTCGATGCGGGCCATCGGCATCGCCGCCGGCCAGCTGAAGCCGAAGCCCGCGCCTGCCGAGCCCTGCGCGGAGCGCATCTGGGAGGTGATCGGGGCCAGCGCCCGGTCGTTCATCGTGCCGTTGAGGTCGCCGAGCAGCAGCACCCGGGACGTCCTCTCCGCCGCGAGCGCCTCCCCCAGCGCCTCCGCGCTGGCATTGCGGCGGTTCGCCGTGAACCCGCCGTCGAACTTCACCCGCACGGACGGCAGATGGGCCACGAACACCGCGACGTCACCCTTGGGCGCGTGCACCACCGTCCGCAGGGCCCGGGTCCAGCCGATCCTGATGTCCACGGCCTCACTGCCCGTCAGCTTCCACCGGGACCACAGCCCCACCGTCCCCTCCACCACGTGGTACGGGTAGGCCGGGTCCAGCTTCGTCCGCACCTCGGGCAGGTTGGCGGCGGTCAGCTCCTCCAGCGAGATGACGTCCGGCCTGGCCGCGAGCAGGGTGTCCATCGTTCCGGACACGTCGGTGTTGTCCGCGCTCACGTTGTGCTGGACGGCGGTGAAGTCCCAGCCGCCGCCGCCCTTGTCGCCCAGCAGCGCGCCGAAGAGGGCGAACCAGACCGCGACCGGCAGGGCCAGCGCCGCCACCGCGACCGCGGACTTCCGCAGCAGCCCGAGCACCAGCAGCACCGGGATGCCGAGCCCGAACCAGGGCAGGAAGGTCTCCGTCAGCGAGCCCAGGTTGCCCAGGCCGTCCGGGATCTGACGGTGGAACACCAGCACGCAGGCGAGCAGCACCGCGAGCAGGGCCAGAAGCGGCCCCCGGCGCCAGGTGCCGCGTCCGCGGGAGTCGCGTCCCCGCCAGCTCTGCGCCGCGCGCTGCCGCTGCCGTTCCGCTGTCGCTTCCGCCATGCGCCGTGCTTCCGTTCCGCCGTGCTTGCTGACCCGGGGTCAGCCTATGGCGGTGGAGACGTGGCGCCCGGCAGCGCGGGTTCCCGTTTCAGTCCGATTGAGAGTTTCGCCGCACCGCGATGCCCTCCAGCACGGCGTCCACGATCTGCTCGGAGAAGCGCGCGTCGGCGGGCGGCTCGTCGCAGTGCAGCAGGGTGCGCGACAGCATCGGGCCGACGATCAGCTCGCCGACCAGTGTCGGATCGAGGTCCGGGCGGATCTCGCCGCGCTGCTGCGCGTCGGCGATGAGCTGGTGCAGGGCCGCCCGGCGCGGGCCGATGACGTCGCGGTGGAAGGCGGCGTTCAGTTCGGGCACGCTGCGCAGCTCCGCCGCCAGCACCGCCAGGTTGGTCCCGGCCGCGCGGCTCTCCTTGCGACGCCGGATGCTGTCCAGGATGAGGACCAGGACGTCCCGCAACGATCGGCCGGTGGGGTCGAGTTCGGCCTCGGCGTCCGCGTCGACCTGCTCCAGCATGTGCAGCAGCAGCGCGTCCTTGTTGGGCCAGCGCCGGTAGATGGTGGCCTTGCCGACGCCGGCCTCGCTCGCGATGGCCTCGACGCTCATCGCCCGGGGCCCGATGCCGCGGTCGATCAGCCGCAGCATCGCGTCCACGATGGCCTCCTCGACGCCCTCCGTGCGCGGTCGTCCGCGCCGGGCAGGGGCCGGTGCCGTCGTTGCGTCAGGGGTCACTGCGCTCTCCGTCACCGGCCCATCATCCCAATCCTCAGTGCTGCTGCGGAACCTGCGCGGAACCGGCCGCCGCCGGCCTGCCCGGCAGGAAGGTGACCGCGACCACCAGGCCGAGCGCGGCGACCACGGCCGCGCACAGCGAGGTGACGTGCATGGCGTGGATGAACGCGTCCTTGGCCGGGTCGATCACGGCGGCGCCGCGCGGTCCGAGCCGCCCCGCGATGCCGAGGGTGGCCTCCACCGACTCGCCGGCGGGACCGCGCAGAGCGGCGGGGATCGTGCCCAGGTGGCCGGAGATCCCGTTGCGGTAGCTGGTGGACAGCACCGCGCCGAGGATGGCGACGCCGAGGGAGCCGCCGACCTGGCGGAAGGTGTTGTTCACCGCGGAGCCCGAACCCGCCTTCTCCCGCGGCAGGCTGGACATGATGGTGACCGTGGCCGGGGGCATGATCAGCGCCATGCCCGCGCCCTGGACGAATCCGATGACCTCCAGCACCCAGATGCCGGTGGTCCGGCCCAGAGTCAGGAAGCCGAGGAAGGACAGCGCCACCAGGGCCAGGCCCAGCGCCACCGTGGCCCTCACCCCTATCCGGTCCACGACCAGCCGGGCCCGCGGCGAGACCAGCAGCTGCGCCACCGCCAGCGGGAGCAGCAGCAGGCCGGCCTGCAGCGCCGAGTAGCCGCGCACGCTCTGCAGGTAGAAGACGCCGAAGAAGGTGACGCCCATCAGCGCGAAGAAGGCGAGCGCGATCGCGGTGACCGACGCGGAGAAGTGCCTGTTGCGGAACCAGGTCACGTCCAGCACCGGGTGGTCGCTGCTGCGCTGGTAGACGACGAAGACGCCGAGCACGAGCAGGCCGGCCACGATCGGGCCCCAGGACTGGGCGACGGTGAAGTCGGCCTCCTGGCCGCCCTTGATGATGCCGTAGATCAGCGACACCAGGCCGAGGATGGACAGCACCACGCCGACCGGGTCGAGCTTGCCGGGGTTGGGGTTCCGCGAGTCCGGGACGATCAGCACCATGCCGACCAGGGCGACGGCCACGATCGGCACGTTGACCAGGAAGACCGAGCCCCACCAGAAGTGCTCGAGCAGCAGGCCGCCCGCGATCGGGCCGATGGCGATGGCCAGGCCGACCGCACCGGACCAGATGCCGATGGCCTTCGGCTGCTCCTCGCGCTCGAAGACGTTCATGATGATCGCGAGCGTGGCCGGCAGCACGAACGCGCCGCCGAGGCCCATCGCGGCCCGGAAGCCGATCAGCTCGCCGGGGCTGGACGCGAACGCGCACAGCAGCGAGCTGGCGCCGAACACGACCATGCCGCCCAGCAGGGTCTTCTTCCGGCCGAGCCGGTCGCCCAGCAGGCCGGCCGTGAACAGCAGGCCGGCGAAGACCAGCGTGTAGGAGTTGACGGCCCATTCGAGCTGGCTCTGCGTGGCGCCGAGCCCGACCGGAGCGGGCGTGGCGATCGTCTTCATCGCCACGTTGAGGATCGAGTTGTCGAGGACGACCACCAGCAGGCTGAAGATCAGCACCGTGAGGATCGCCCAGCGGCGCTGGTGCACCGCCTCGGGCACCCGTCGCCCGGTGCCGGCGGCAGGGATGGTTGAGGTCATGGGCAGCACTCTACCCGAATTTCGATACGAGACCGTCTCGTATCGAATAGTCCTTTGGACCTAGGTCCCCTTCCGCCGGGGCGTGGGGACGTGCCAGCATGGGTGTCGATCCGGGGACGCCGTGAGGCGCCACGAGACGACATACACAGGAGAGCTGTCATGCAGAACGGTTCGCTTCCGGCTGCCCAGAAATCCCTCTACGGCGGCGTGACCTCCCGCCGCGTCACCGTCCGCGACCTCGCCGCGGCCAAGCAGCGCGGAGAGCGGTGGGCGATGCTCACCGCCTACGACGCGATGACCGCGAGCGTCTTCGACGAGGCCGGGATCCCCGTCCTGCTCGTCGGCGACTCGGCCGGCAACTGCCACCTCGGCTACGAGAACACCGTCCCCGTGACGATGGATCAGATGGTCATGATGGCGGGCGCAGTGGTGCGCGGCACCCAGCGCGCACTGGTCGTCGCCGACCTCCCCTTCGGCTCCTACCAGGAGTCGCCGCAGCAGGCCCTGCACAACGCCGTCCGGCTGATGAAGGACGCCGGCGTGCAGGCCGTCAAGCTTGAGGGCGGCGAGCGCTCCGCCGCCGCGATCGAGCTGCTGGTGCAGGCCGGCGTCCCGGTCATGGCGCACCTCGGGCTCACCCCGCAGTCCGTGCACGCCCTCGGCGGCTACCCCGTCCAGGGCCGCGGCGACGAGGCGGCCCACCAGCTGCTGCGCGACGCCAAGACGGTCCAGGCCGCCGGCGCCTTCTCCGTGGTGCTGGAGGCCGTCCCGGCCGAGCTGGCCGCGCAGGTCACCGAGCAGCTGCACATCCCCACCGTCGGCATCGGCGCGGGCGCCGGCTGCGACGCCCAGGTCCTGGTCTGGACGGACATGGCGGGGATGACCTCCGGCCGGGTGCCCAAGTTCGTCAAGAAGTACGCCGAACTGCGCGCCGCCCTCGGCGACGCCGCCCGCGCCTTCCAGGACGACGTCCGCGACGCCGCCTTCCCGGCGGAGGAGCACAGCTTCCACTGAACCCTGACACCACGTCAGCCGCTGCCCCCACACCCCTCGGTGCGGGGGCAGCGGTGCTGACGGGGGCGTGCCGGTCGCCTGACGGATGCGTGACGGCGGCACCCGCTGTCAGCACTCGCGAACGCCACCCGCGCCCTGATCAACGGCGGCACGGTGTGCACCCCGCCCTCGAAGTCCTCGCCTGGTCCGCGGGCCTCACCGCGCTCTCCGCCCCGATGGCCAGCGCATCCGGCCATTGTTCCCGTTCCGGCCCCGGGTTCGCCGCTTGTCCGGCACCGGCCGGGACAGGCATGATCGGGGAACTGTCCGCGACACGAGAGTTGCCGCCTTCCGATGACCGCCGCCGTCAACGCCCACGCCCACTCCGACCGCAAGGTGAGCGTGATCTTCTGGGTCCTCCTCGCGGTCATGGCCACCTCGGGCTGGAGCCTGTGGGCCGGCAAGGGCAACGCCAATATGGGCGTGCTGCTCTTCGTCATCTCCGGCTGGCTGGTCTCCCTGTGCCTGCACGAGTTCGCGCACGCCCGTACCGCCATGTTCGGCGGGGACATCACCGTGGGTGCGAAGGGCTACCTGACGCTCAACCCGCTCAAGTACACCCACCCGCTGTACAGCATCATCCTGCCGGTGGTCTTCATCTTCCTCGGCGGCATCGCGCTGCCCGGCGGCGCGGTCTTCATCGAGCGCGGGCGGATCGGGGCGCGCTGGAAGCACAGCCTGGTATCGGCGTCCGGCCCGATGGTCAACGCGGTCTTCGCGCTGGGCCTGCTGATCGCCCTGGCGCTGGCCCCGACGGACATGACGCGGGGCGAGTTCAACTTCTGGGGCGCGGTCGGCTACCTGGCGATGCTCGAGGTGATGGCCACCCTGCTGAACCTGGTGCCGATGCCCGGCCTGGACGGCTACGGCATCGTCGAGCCCTACCTGGCCCCGGCCACGCGCAGGTCACTGGCGAACATCGCGCCCTACGGGATGATGATCGTCTTCCTGCTGCTGTTCAACTCGACCGTGAACAGCTGGTTCTACAACCTCATCGCCCGCATCATGGAGCCGTTCGGATACGCGCCCTACCTGGCGTACCACGGCTACGACCTGTTCCACTTCTTCCACTTCAGCCTCGGCGGCTTCGGCACGGGCTGAGAGCGGCGGAACGTCGGGCCCGCGCTACTGGGCGCGCTTGTAGCTGATCCACCCCACGTTGCTCGCGATGCCGGCCAGCAGCACGAAGGCGAGGCCGAGCCAGAAGCCCGCCGCCACCGCGACCACCGCGGCGACCAGGGCGAGGACCGCCAGGGCGAAGGCCAGGACGGCGAAGCGGGGCATGAGGACTCCAGAGGGACGTGCGGGTCGGGCAGGTCCATTGTGTCCTGTCCGACCCGGCGCACCCGCACAGGGGTCGGTCAGACGTCGGTGATCCGCAGTCCCGCGTGTGCCTTGTAGCGGCGGTTCACCGAGATCAGGTTGGCCACCAGCGACTCCACCTGATGGGCGTTGCGCAGCCGCCCGGCGAAGACGCCGCGCATGCCGGACATGCGGTTGGTCAGCGCCTGGACCGCGTCCGTGGCGGCCCGCTCGTCCCCCAGTACGAACACGTCGATGTCGATCTCGTCCACCTCCGGGTCCTGCAGCAGCACCGCGGACAGGTGGTGGAACGCGGCCGTGACCCGGGACTCCGGCAGCAGCGCCGCCGCCTGCTGGGCCGCGCTGCCCTCCTCCGGCTTGAGCGCGTAGGCGCCCTGCTTGTCGAATCCGAGCGGGTTCACGCAGTCCACGACGATCTTCCCGGCCAGCTCAGCGCGCAGCGCGGTCAGCAGTTCCGCGTGCCCCTCCCACGGGACCGCGACGATCACCAGGTCGCTCTGCGCCGCCGTGGCCGCGTTGTCCGCGCCGCGCACGCCGAGGCCGATCTCCGCGGCGGCCTGCTCCGCGCGCTCCGCGCTGCGGGAGCCGATCACCACCCGCTGCCCCGCTCTCGCCAGCCGGTACGCCAGCCCCCGGCCCTGCGGACCGGTCCCGCCCAGCACTCCGACGACGAGTTCGCTGACGTCAGGGAGGTCGTAGGGGGAGCGGGACGGCGAAGCGGAAGTAGTCATGCCGTCAATCCTCCCACCGCGGGCGGACGGTAGGGCAGCATGGCCAGGGTGGATGCGTCTCAGGTCACACTGCTGCGGGAGTTGCTCGCCGACACGCCCTGGGTGGAACGGGCCGACGGCCTCGCGGGCGCGCTGCGCCGCTCCGTCACCCGCTCCGGCGCCGCTGGTCCCGGCGGGCTGCTGCTGGTCGGCACCGAGCACGAGGACCCCTGGCATCTCGCCGCGCACCTGGACGACGAGTCCCGCTGGGCCGACCTGCCCGAGCTGGCCCCGGTGCTGGTGCGGCACCGGGTGCCGGAGGGCGCGCCGCCCCATCTCGCGGTCCCGCTCAGCCGGTTGGAGCGGACCCGGCGCGGCGAGACGGTCTTCGTCGTCGCCGACGCGCCCGCAGGCGAGGGCCTGCTGCAGCGGGTGCACGACGCCCGCCGCACGGGCGCGACCGTGCTCGCCCTGGACGGCGGCGCGGCGGGGCTGGCCGAGGTGGCGCACGAGTGCCTGACGCTGGATCAGTCGGCTCCTGCGGGACAACCTCCTTCTCCCACCTTCGAACTGACGCAGCATCTGGTCAGCGCGGCGGCGGGCGCGGCCCCGCGCCGGGGCCTGCGCGCCGTGCTGGCCCGGATCGGCCGACAGCTCGCCCAACCGCCCGCGCTGCGCTGGTAATCGGTCCTGACCTGCGGATTCACCGTAAATCGAGTTGACAGCCGACGGCCTGCAGGGGTGGGCTGGGCGACTGTGAAACTCGGCATGGACCTCTCCCCCTGGCGCTCCTCACGCGACTTCCGCCTGCTCTGGAGCGCGGGCGCGGTGACGATCTTCGGCAGCTACCTGACCCTGGTGTCGCTCCCGCTCCAGCTCAAGCAGCTGACCGGCTCGGCCGTCGCGGTCGGCGCCATCGGCGCGGTGGAACTGGTCCCGCTGATCCTCTGCGGCCTGTGGGGCGGCGCGCTGGCGGACGCCATCGACCGCCGCTCGCTGGTGCTGTGGACCGAGGCCGCGCAGGCGCTGTGCACGGCGGCGCTGCTGGTCGACTCGCTGCTGCCGCACCCCCTCGTATGGCCCCTCTACGTCGTCGCCGCGCTCAGCTCGGCGGCGGGCGCCCTGCAGCGGCCCAGCCTGGAGGCGCTGACCCCGCAACTCGTCCCGCACCAGCAGCTGACGGCCGCAGGCGCGCTCAACTCCCTGCGGTGGAACGCCGGTGCGATCGTCTCGCCGATGCTGGCCGGCGTGATCGCGACCACGGCGGGCGTGACCGTCGCCTACACCGTGGACGCCGCCACCTTCGCCGTCTCCCTGGCCCTGCTCGCCGCGATGCGGCCGGTTCCGCCGTCCCCGCAGTCCGATCGCCCCTCGCTCGCCTCCATCGGCGCGGGCCTGCGCTACGCGGTCGGCCGCAGGGACCTGCTGGGCACGTACGCGGTGGACATCGCGGCCATGCTCTTCGCGATGCCGATGGCGGTCTTCCCGTTCCTCGCCGACCGGCTGCACGCGGACTGGGCCCTGGGCTTCATGTACTCGGCCTTCGCCGTGGGCGCCCTGGCGGTGACGCTGACCAGCGGCTGGGCCGCCCGGGTCCACCGCCACGGCCGGGCGGTGGCTCTGGCCGCGGCGGGCTGGGGCGCGGCCATCGCCGGGGCCGGACTCCTCGGCAACGTCTGGCTGGTGCTGCTGTGCCTGGTGGCCGCGGGCGCGGCCGACATGATCAGCGGCCTGTTCCGGATGACGATGTGGAACGCCACCATCCCCGACGAGCTGCGGGGGCGGCTGGCGGGAGTGGAGCTGCTCAGCTACTCCGTGGGCCCGCAGCTGGCCCAGGTGCGGGCCGGGTGGACCACCTCCCTGCTGGGCGTCCGCGCGAGCCTCTGGACCGGCGGCCTGGCCTGCGTCGTCGCGGTGCTGGCCCTGGCGGCGTCACTGCCGTCCCTCATGCGCTACGACGACCGCACGGATCCCCACGCTCGCGCCAAGGCGGCAGCGAAGGCGGCTGACGTCGAGGCTGACTCCTGGACGCCCTCCGCGGTTTGACGCCTCGTCAGCCCGCCCCTTCAGGGGCGCGAGGCGGTTGACACGTGCGGCTCCGCCGCGTGTGCGCGAGCAACCCACCACCCACGGAGGTGCGTCCCGCACACGGGGCCGGACCTCCCCGAGTGGTGGGCCGGTCGCGCAGTTCCTCGCGCCCCTGACGGGGCGTCACCGCTCATCCCTGTGCAGGAGCCAGACGACCGCGAGGGCCAGGGCCACCGCGAAGACCGCCGCCGCGGCGACCGCGCGGCCCCAGGCCGGGGCTGGGGTCACCGGCACGAGCGCAGCGACCAGGACCGTCGCCGCCGCTCCCGTCACCGTGGCCATCGCGGGGCCGCTGCGCAGCAGCCTCCGGGCCGGGGGGCCGCCCGCCAGGGCCTCCGTGGACAGCAGCCACGAAGTGAAGAGCAGGACGTCCAGCCCCATCTGCCACCACGCCCGCGGGCGGCCGCCCACCACGTACAGCAGCAGCACCAGCGCGCCGAACGCCGTGGCCCGGTGGCGTCGCAGCAGCGCGGGCCAGCGGAAGTCACGGGTGACCGGGCGGGCCACCACCGGGGCGGCGGCGAACCAGCCCGCCAGCGCCCCCGCCGACGCGAGACCGACGTGCAGCGACGCCGGCGCGGCCGACGGGTTCGCCGCC
>NZ_JBHSQJ010000010.1:24707-27593 GCF_042658505.1 Streptacidiphilus monticola
GGCCGACGGGTTCGCCGCCGTCGCCGCGGCGGCCACCCCGAGCAGACGCACCGGCAGAAAGGGGGCCGTCAGCTGAGCGGCCGTCATCGGAGCCTCCCTTGCAGGCGGGTGCGCATGAGCGGACCGAAGGCCAGGTCGAGGGCGCTGTCGCCGCCCTCCCAAGGGGTGACCGGGATGCCCTTCTCGACCAGGCTCCACCGCAGCGCGCCCCGCTCCAGCCGCCACAGCCGCAGCGCCAGTCGCTCGGTGGGCTCCTCGTGGGACACACGCGGATCGCCAATGGGGATCTCCACGACCACGACCGGGTTGCCTCGCTCCGCGAGGCCGCCGAGGACGTCCATCATCCGCGAGTCGGCCAGCGGGGTGACCGCGTAGACCAGCGCGCCGTGCGGCAGTGCCGGCGGTGGCAGCCGGTTCAGGTCGGGGGTGTTGAAGTTGAGGTCCCGCCGCACGTCCAGCACGGTCTGCACCAGGCGGTAGAAGTACTCCTCGCCCGTGCCTGGCTGCAGCCAGTACACCTTGCCGCCGACGGAGACCACGCCGACCCGGTCGTGGCTGCGCAGGTAGGCGCGGACGATGCCGGCCGCCACCCGCAGCGAGTCGTCCAGGCTGGACGCCCCGGTCGCCGGGTCGCGCAGGTCCGCGAAGGCGTCGAGGACGACCACGACGTCCGCGGCCCGCTCGGCCGCGAACTGGTTGAGCTGGATCGCGCCGCCGCGCCTGGTCGTGGCCGGCCAGTGGATGCGCCGCTGCCGCTCGCCGTGCACGTAGGGGCGGACGCCGACGACCTCCAGGCCCTCGCCGCTCTGCCGGGAGGTGTGCTCGCCGATCCGGTCCGGCAGCCGCACCGGGATCGGGGTCAGCGTGCCCGAGCCGGCCTGCGGGAAGACCTCCACCTGGCCGAGGTCCACCCGGACGGCGCGCCGGGTGAGCCCGCCCCGGTCGTGCGCGTCCACGTCCACAGTGGCCAGCGTCCAGCGGCCCCAGCGACGGGCCGTCAGTTCCAGTTCCACGACCGCGCCGTGGACCCGCACGTCGGTCAGTTCCAGGCCCTGGCCGGGGGTGACGCCGGGGTCGATCCAGCCGGACACGCCGGCGAAGGAGAGGTCGACCCGCGCGGTGACCGGCTCGCCCTCGAAGACCCGCCGGCTCGGCACCTCGGCCTCGCCGCGCAGCCGCCGCAGGCCCTCGCCGCGCCGGGGCAGCGAGAGGACCAGCAGCACCAGCGGCACCGCCGCCGGGGCGAGCAGCCAGGCCTGCCCGGTCAGCAGCGCCAGGGCCGCGCCGAGCACGGCCAGGGTGCCCAGCCGCAGCGCCCGCTCGGTCGGCCGCACCGAGGGGTCCGGTGCGGTGGGCGCCTCCTCGGGAACCCCTTCCGGCGAGGACGTGCCCAGCGCCCGGAGCACCTCCGCAGACTGACGGGCCGTCATACGCCGCTCGCCACCGCCCGCGGCGTGGTCCGGGGCGTCGGCACCTGCTGCACCAGGCCGGCCACCACGTCGTCCGCGTTGATCCGGCGCACCCACAGCTCGGGGCGCAGCGTGATCCGGTGGGCCAGCGCGGGCACCGCCACCGCCTTGACGTCCTCCGGGACGACGTAGTCGCGGTGCTCCAGCACCGCGCGGGCGCGGGCCAGTTGGACCAGGGCCAGGCCGCCGCGCGGGGAGGCGCCGACCTGGATCTGCGCGTGCTTGCGGGTCGCGTCGACCAGGGCGACGACGTAGTCGACGAGGTCGTCGTCCACCTCGACCCGCTCCAGCGCGGCCCGGGCGGCGACCACCCGGGCCGGGTCGGCCAGCGGGCGCAGCACCGCCTCGGGCGCGGCCCGGTCGAGGCGGCGGCGCAGCATCGCGGCCTCGTCGGCGACCGGGAGGTAGCCCATCCGCACCCGCAGCAGGAAGCGGTCCAGCTGGGCCTCGGGCAGCTGGTAGGTGCCCTCGTACTCGATGGGGTTGTCGGTGGCGATGACGACGAAGGGGTCGGGCAGCCGCCGGGTCTCGCCGTCGACGGAGACCTGGGCCTCGGCCATCGCCTCCAACAGCGCCGCCTGGGTCTTCGGCGGAGTGCGGTTGATCTCGTCGGCGAGCAGCAGGTGGGTGAAGACCGGGCCGGGCCGGAACACCATCTCGCCGCTGCGCTGGTCGTACAGCGGCGCGCCGGAGACGTCCGAGGGCAGCAGGTCGGGGGTGAACTGGATACGCCGGAAGTCCAGGCCGAGGGCGGTGGCGAAGGAGCGGGCGAGCAGTGTCTTGCCGAGGCCGGGCAGGTCCTCGATCAGGACGTGGCCGCCGGCCAGCACGCCGAGCATCACCAGCTCCAGCGCCGCACGCTTGCCGACGACGGCCCGTTCGACCTCGTCGAGGACGGCGTGGGCGAGTTCGCCCGCCTGACGCGGGGTCAGTTCCGTGGTCTGGTCGGTCGCTGAGCTCACAGGGTCTCCAGGCGGGTCACGAGCGCTTCGAGCAACGGCGGGGGTACGGGGGCGGGGGCCGCCGCGGTGCGGCGGGGGCCGGGCAGGCGTCCGGTCCGGGCGGCCAGCTCGGCGTCCTCGGCCGCGCGGCGGCGGGCCATGGGGGTGCGCGGCCGGGCCGGGTCGATCCACGGCCACAGCTCCGGGCCGACCAGGGCGGCGGCCCGCTGCGGCTCGGTGTGCAGGGAGACGCCGTGGCGTTCGGCGAGGCGGACCTCGTAGAGCCGCAGCAGCAGCGGGTACAGGTGCAGGCCGTAGCCGTCGGGAGTGAGCAGGGCGTCCTGCAGGGCGGCGTCCCAGTAGCGCAACGTGGGTTCGCGGCTGGAGGCGAGCCGGGCCCGGCGGCGGTGGTCGCTGTCCATGGCCCCGGCGCCGACCACCCAGCGGGCGGCGAGCAGCACGGCCGCGGCCACCAC
>NZ_JBHSQJ010000010.1:27745-113887 GCF_042658505.1 Streptacidiphilus monticola
GTCACCTCGCGGCGCCGGTCCGCGAGTTGGCCGCTGATGTCGTCCAACGCCGCCTCGGCGCGGGCGAGTTCGGCCGGGCCGAGCGGATGGGTGGAGTAGCGGGCCTCGCGGAACAGCGCCGCCAGCTCGGGCGCGGCCGGGCCGGCCAGCACCGTGCCGGCGCGCCGCAGCAGATCCTCCGGGGTGTCCGCGATCTCGGCGTGGACCCCGCTCTCGGCGAGCGACTCCTCCATCGCCGCGTAGCAGGCGATGATCGCGGCCCGGGCGTCCTGCCCGGCGAGCGCCGCCCGCCCGAGCCGGACCGCCTCGGCCAGCACCCGTTGCTCGGTCTCCCCTTCGTCGGTCCCGCTGACGGGCGGCGGGGGCGTGCCCGGACGCCGCAGCAGCGGCAGCAGCCGCAGCACCAGCCGGACCAGGAAGGCGAGCGCGGCCACTCCGGCCAAGGCGGCGAGAACGATGAGCAGCCAGCGCAGGTCCACCGGGTGCTGCTGGGCCGGCCTCTGCGGCACGGGCGCGGCGGAGACGCTCCGCCCCACGCCGGGGACCAGGGTCGCGGTGGGGTGCGGCTGGGGCAGCTGGTCCCGGCCGTAGGTGCGGGTGCCGAGCAGGAAGACCGCGACCGAGCCGGCGACGCCCAGCAGGATCACCCCGGGGACCAGCAGCGTCAGCAGCCGCCCGGTCCGCGGGCCGGCCTCCGGCTCCTGGTCCTGCCAGCCGTGCAGCCGCACGGCGAGGACCCAGGTGCCGACGGCCAGCACGGCGACGACGAGCAGCCAGCCGTGCTTGAGCGGTCCGCCCTCGTCGGAGGAGAGGTCGGACCCGGCGGCGGCATGCAGCGCGAACGCACCCAGGACGAAGGCCAGCACGACCGCCCCCGCCCCGACGTACCTCCCTGCCGCCCCGGGCCTCTGCTCCTGCGCCACCCCTGCCCCCGCGTCCCGCGTTCACCGCACGTTCGTCAGTCAGGACACACTTTCACGCCGAGGTGGTTCGTATCCAGCGGGGGGCTCACTGCCAGCGGGGATCCTCGTCCCACTCGTCGTTGCGCTCGGCGACCCGCTCCAGCGCGTGCGCGGCCTCGGCCTCCGTGGCGTAGGGGCCGAGCCGGTTGCGCGCGGGGCACTGCTGGCCCTGCTCCACGCGGTGGTGCTTGAGGCAGAAGAACCACTGGTGGTCGACGTCGGGCATGGGGGCCCGGTCCTGTTCGCTCATCGCTCCTCCGTCGTCGGCTCCGGCCCCGGTGCGGCTCCGGATGCGTAACGATCCTTCCCCGAAAGGGGTCTGTCGTCTCGTTAGGATGCTGCCTATGGCTCCCCTGGTCCCCGGCACCCTGTCGCCCACCCGTTCCGTGCCCGCGCGCATCCCGCGCCCGGAGTACGTCGGCCGCAAGGGCCCGCGCCCCTACGACGGCCCGGAGGCGCAGACGGCGGAGACCATCGAGAAGATGCGCGTCGCCGGACGCATCGCCGCCCGGGCGATGGAGGCCGCGGCGGCGGCGATCGCCCCGGGCGTGACCACGGACGAGCTGGACCGCATCGCCCACGAGTACATGTGCGACCACGGCGCCTACCCCTCGGACCTGGGCTACCGCGGCTTCCCCAAGAGCATCTGCACCTCCGTCAACGAGGTGATCTGCCACGGCATCCCGGACTCGACCGTGCTGCGGGACGGCGACATCGTCAACCTCGACGTGACGGCGTACATCCACGGCGTGCACGGGGACCTGAACGCGACCTACTTCGTCGGCGACGTCGACGAGGAGTCCAAGCTCCTGGTGGAGCGCACCCGCGAGGCCCTGCGCCGCGGCATCGCGGCCGTCCGGCCGGGCCGCCAGGTCAACGTGATCGGCCGGGTGATCGAGTCCTACGCCAAGCGCTTCGGCTACGGCGTGGTGCGGGACTTCACGGGTCACGGCATCAACACGTCGTTCCACTCGGGGCTGATCATCCCCCACTACGACAGCCCGTACGCGACGACGGTGATGCAGCCCGGGATGACGTTCACCATCGAGCCCATGCTCACGCTCGGCACGTACGAGCACGACATCTGGCCGGACGGCTGGACGGTGGTCACCAAGGACCGCAAGCGCTCCGCCCAGTTCGAACACACCCTTGTGGTCACCCCCACCGGCGCCGACATCCTGACGCTCCCTTAGCCCTTCGGGCCCCTTGGGGGCGCGAGGAACTGCGCGGGCAACCCACCGGCCACGGAGGTTCGCCCCAACCAGGCGGCCGGACCTCCCCGGGTGGTGGGTTGCCCGCGCAGTCCCTCGCGCCCCTGGCGGGGTGCAGCCGAACGTCAGCCGATGAGCCACTGTTCGGGGACAGGGGCGGCGCCGACCTCCGCGCAGGCGTCCGTCAGGACATCCAGCAGGCGCAGCGGGTCGGGAAGACCGTGCTCCGGGCCGCGCACCCAGCGCACGCCCCCGCCGTCGGTCAGCTGGGACGGGGGAAGCAGCACATAGCTTCCGCGCGTGTGCCAGCGCAGCCCCGGATGCTCGGCGACGTCCTCGGGGAAGGCGTCGAGCTCCGAGGTCCACCACTCGTCCTCGTCCAGCGGCGACCGCGTCGTGGTGAAGAACAGGTACCGGTCCTCCCCCACCGCCGCCACGGGGCCGGCCTTCTCGCCCAGGCGGTCCAGCGCCAGCCGGCCCGCCTCGGCCGGGACGTCCAGCACGTCGTGCACCCGGCCCGTCGGTGTGACGAAGTTCGCTTCGGGATCCCGGGCCAGCCAGCGGGTCACCTGGTCCACGTCCGTCGTCGCCTGAGCCTGCCAGGTGAAGGAGACCGGATGCTGCGCCGGGGCCGGACAGCCCACGCGTTCGCAGGAACACGAGAAGCCGACCGGATGCGCGGCCGGGGCGACCGGAAATCCCGCACGGACAGCGGCGAGCGCGGTCCTCAGGCGGAGGGCGGCGGGGTCCTCGGCGGGGGGCTCGGCCTCCTTGCGCAGCAGCTTGCGCCACCAGGAACTGCCTTTGCCCGCGGCTACCACTCCGGCCCCTCTCATGCCTCACGCACCCGGGGTCACCGGAGCGCGTACAGAGCAGGATACGGCCGTCCAGGGGGTGCCCGTGCCACCCTTGGGGAATGCGTGAAGCCCAGACCGAGTTCGTCGGCGGCCCTCTGGACGGGAAGGTGCTGCCGGTCGCGCTCACCGCGTTCGAGCAGGTGCCCAAGTACTACCGGGTGCCGGTGCCCGCCCACGGCGACCGCCCCGCGGAGGTGCTGGTGTACCGGCGCGAGGTGGTCGCCGGGGCGAAGGGGCGGCGGCGCTGGCGCTACGCGTTCCAGCCCGAGGACGGCCGTCCCGGCGCGGAGCGCTGACGCTCCGTCAGCCCTGGCTGAGCTGGCCCAGCGAGGGCACCTTGTCGGTGACGCTGAGACCGTCCTGGCCGGCGGTGGACTTCACGCTGTTGATCACATTCTGGTACTGGTTGAAGTCCGCGTCGGTGGCCGAGCCGCCCTTGATCTTGCTGGGCAGCGCCTTGAGGCTGTCCACCGCGCCGGACAGCGCCGTCGTGGCCTTGGACAGCGTCGGGTCGCCCTTGGCGTCGTTGAGCGCGGCCTTCAGCCGGTTGTAGGTGAACGCGCCCGCGAGGCCGCCCTTGATCAGCGCTGCCGTGCGGCCCTTGGCGCCCTTCTTGAACGTGCCCGCCTTGAACGGCTTGTAGAGCCACTGGTACGTCGCGCCCGCCGCGAGCGAGGCGTTGAGCACGAACTTGGTCTTGGCCAGCTTGACCCGGTCGGCGCTGGAGGTGGCCGAGGCCGCGGCCCCGGCGCCGGTGACCGAGTTGGAGGTCGACGACTTGCTCGAGCAGGCCGGCAGCACCAGCAGGGAGCCGGCCATCACGGCGGCGGTGACGGATGTGCGGACACGGGCGTTGGCGAACACGGCGGGTACCTCCGGCAGGGTCGTTCGTCTGCGGTCCTCCCCACGCAAGCACGCGGCCGCAGCCCTGAGCGAGCGCCCCGCTCCGAACGGGTGACGAAACGTCACTCCTCCAGGTAGCGCAGCACCGCGAGCACCCGTCGGTGGTCCGCCGCGGAGACCGGGAGGTCCAGCTTCACGAAGATGTTCGCCACGTGCTTCTCCACCGCCCGCTCGGTGACCACGAGTTGGGACGCGATCGCCGCATTCGACCGTCCTTCCGCCATCAGGGCCAGCACCTCGCGCTCGCGCGGTGTGAGCACGGAGAGGGCCGAACGGCTCGGGCTCGCCCCCATCAGCTGGGTGACCACCTCCGGATCCAGCGCCGTACCGCCCGCCGCCACCCGCTCCAGCGCGTCGAGGAAGTCGGCGGCGTCCAGCACCCGCTCCTTGAGCAGGTAGCCGACCCCCGCCGAGCCGTCGGCCAGCAGCCGGGCGGCATAGGTGGTCTCCACGTACTGGGAGAAGATCAGCACCGGCAGTCCGGGCCGCTCCGCCCGCAGGTCGATCGCCGCCCGCAGCCCCTCGTCGGTGTGCGTCGGCGGCATCCGCACGTCGCTGACGACGGCGTCGGGCGCGTGCTCACGGACGGCGCCGCGCAACTGCTCCGCGTCCGCGACGGCGGCGGCCACCTGGTGCCCCTCGTCCTCCAGCAGTTGCACCAGACCGACCCGCAGGATCGCGGTGTCCTCGGCGACGACGACGCGCATGCTCGCTCTGCTCCCTGTTCTCATTCGTCCAGTTCCAACGTGACGGTGGTCGGGCCGCCCGGCGGGCTGTCGACGCGCAGCCTGCCGTCGGCGGCTCGGGCACGCTCGGCCAGCCCGCGCAGACCGCTGCTCCCGGGGCCGCGGCCGGGACCGGCCTCCGGGCCGGGGAGCGCGGCCCCTCCCCGGCCGTCGTCGGTGACCTGCAGCCGGAGCGAGCCGTCCTGCCCGAGGACGGTGATCGCGACCTGCGTCGCCTCGGCGTGCTTGCAGGCGTTGGTGAGCAGTTCGGCGGCGGCGAAGTAGAGCAGCGTCTCGGTGGCGGCGCGGGGGCGCGCGGCCACCGCGACGTGGACGGTGGTAGGGACGGGGGCCCGGGCGGCGAGGGTGGTCAGAGCGGGCTCCAGTCCTCCGTCCAGGGCCGGTGGATGGATGCCGCGGACGAGCTCGCGCAGTTCCCGGACGATCTCCCGGGTCTCGCCGCGGGCCTCGCGCAGCAGCGCCTTGGCCTGGTCCGGATCGCCCCGGTCGAGGCGGCGCTCGGCGCGGTCCAGCTTCATCCCGAGGGCCACCAGCCGGGCCTGCGCGCCGTCGTGCAGGTCCCGCTCGATGCGGCGCAGGGTGGCGGCGGCCTCGTTGATGGCGTGCTCGCGGGTCTCGGCGAGGTGGGCCAGGCGGAGGGAGGTCGCGGACGGACCGAGCAGACGGAGCATCAACTGCCGGTCCACGGCGAGCGGTCCGCGGGCCACCCACGGCCAGGCGAGCAGGAGCACCGCCCCGGCCGCCCTGACCAGCAGCGCGCGCGGCCAGGTGTCGAGGGACAGTCCGGCGAACTGGAGCGTCGCGTCCCCGCGCGGGCGGCCCTGCAGTTGCCACAGCAGCGGGTAGAGCAGGAACGAGACGCTGTAGACCCACCAGACGAAGCCCAGCGCGAACTGCACGGCCCCGAGCGGGAAGCGGAGAGCGAGATAGCCGACGGACCGCCAGGAGGCGGCGTCCGTCAGCCGGTTGACCAGCCCGGCGAGCCCGCCCGGGTGGCGCGGCCGGGGCGGCGTGGGGGTGGTCCAGTGCAGCAGCACCCGCGCGAGCGCCCGGTGCGCCGCGCCCAGGCCCCGGTTCGCGGCGAGCGCGAGGGGCAGCAGCGGCAGCAGCACGCCGGTGGAGAGGACGCCGACCACGCAGACGAAGCAGGTGACCAGGACGGCGGCCAGGCCGAGCACGGCGAGCGGCAGGCCGAGGAGGCAGTAGACCGCCTCCCGCCAGGCGCGCCCGGCGAAGGGCTCCCGCAGCGCGCGCCCGACGATCTTCATCCCCCGATTCAAGCGCATGCCGTGGGGCGGCGCGGCGGGAGGAAGGGTATGGAGGGCGGGCGCGGTGGGCATGCGTCCACTCTGGGCGGGGAGGGGGCCCGGGGACGAGGGGGGTGCCCCGCCTCTTCGCGGGTGGTGCTGCCACGAAGCCGCACCAGGGTGGGCGCTCGTGGGCGGTCTCGTGGCGGAAGGGATTCGGCGGGAGAATGCTGCCGTGGCCGCCAACCAGCCCCGGTCGTCGCCGGCACGCGTGCGGACGCGTCTGCGCGGGCGCACGTTGCTCGCTGTGCTGGGCCTGGGCGTGGTGGCCTGGCTGCTCGTGCACGAGTTCGGCCGCGGTGGCGGTGGGGGCGCCGCCGGGGTGCTCGCACTCGTCGCGTCGGCGGCGGGGCGGCCGCTGTGGCTGGCCGCGGCCGCCGCTCTCGCCGCGGCCGGCTTCGTCGTCGCGACGATGAGCTTCGTCGGCTTCGTGCCCGAGCGGCTTGACCTGCGGCGCAGCCTCCTGGCCCAACTGGCGGGCGGTTTCGCCAACATGGTCGCCCCGGCCGGTCTCGGCGGCATGGCCCTGGGGACGCGTTTCCTGCACCGGTCCGGGATACCGGCAGGCCAGGCGGTGACCAGCGTCGGGGTCTCGCAGGTGGTAGGGGTGGCCCTGCACGGCCTGCTCGTGGTGGCCTTCGGCGTGCTGGCGGGCACGCGTCTGCACCTGCCGTGGCACGCCGCCCTGCTGCACCCCTCGGCGGGCGTCGTCATCACGGCCACCGCTGCGGCCCTGCTCGCGTCGGCGGTCCTCGGCCTCGTCTGCTGCTCGCCGCGGACCCGTCGGTGGGCGGCCGAACGGCTGCGCGCGGCGGTCAGCGGGAACCTGCCGCGGATGGTGGACCTGGCACGACGTCAGCCCGGCAAGGTGGCGGTCGGCGTGACCGGCCAGCTCCTCGTCTCCCTGGTCGCCTCGGCCTGCCTGTACGCGTGCGGGGTCGCGCTGGGTGAGCGGACCGCGTTCGCGGCCGTCGCCCTGGCCAACCTGGTCGGCGGCACGGTCGGGCTGGCCGTCCCGACTCCGGGGGGAGTGGGCGGAGTTGAGGCGGTGCTGGCGTACGCGCTGACGACGGCCACGGGCGTGCCGTACCAGGCGGCGCTGGTGCAGGTGCTGCTCTACCGCCTGCTCACCCTGTGGCTGCCGGTGCTTCCCGGATGGGCGGCGTACGCGTGGCTGCTGCGGAAGGGCGCGTTGTGAGGCGAGCCGGTTCCCGACCGGCTCCTGCCGATCGGCGCTCCACGCCACCCCGGCTCAGAAACCGTCGAGCGCGTGGGCGCAGACGCACGACCGGTCCGGGCCGGTCGGCAGGTTCTCGACGGCGGTAAAGAGGACGCCGCGCAGGCGGTCGACGTTCTTGGCGAACTCGGCCAGCACCTCGGCGTGGGTGACCCCCGCGCCGGTCTCCACCCCGGCGTCGTGGTCGGTGACCAGGGTGAGGCAGGTGTAGCAGAGCCCCAACTCCCGGGCCAGCACGGCTTCCGGATGGCCCGTCATGCCGACGACGGACCAGCCGTTGGCGGTGAACCAGCGGGACTCGGCGCGGGTCGAGAAGCGCGGGCCCTCGATGACGACGAGCGTGCCGCCGTCCACCGGCTCCCAGTGCTCGGTCCTGGCCGCGGCCAGGACGGCCTGGCGGCCGTCGGGGCAGTAGGGGTCGGCCATGGAGACGTGGACGACCTTCTCGTCGCGTCCGTCGTAGAAGGTCTGGACGCGGCCGCTGGTGCGGTCCACGAACTGGTCGGGCACCAGCAGCGTCCCCGGGCCGAGCTCGGGGCGCAGCCCGCCGACCGCGCAGGGGCCGAGGACCCGGCTGACGCCCAGCGACCGCAGCGCCCACAGGTTGGCGCGGTAGTTGATGGCGTGCGGCGGGATCGAGTGCCGACGGCCGTGCCGGGGCAGGAAGGCGACCTTCCTGCCCCGGACCTCGCCGACGAAGACGGCGTCGCTGGGCGCTCCGTAGGGCGTCTCGACCCGCACCTCCTCGACGCTGTCGAGCAGGGCGTAGAGCCCCGACCCGCCGATGACCCCGATCTCCGCGATGCCGTCCGTCGCCGTGTCAGCCATGGCTGAACGCTAACGCGTCAGGACCGGCTCCTCCTGGCGCGACTCCAGAACGGAATGCTTACGGCTGTAGCCGAAGTAGACGGCGAGCGCGAGGACGATCCAGGCGGCGAAGAAGCCGAAGGTCTCCGGCGGCAGGTTCCAGATCAGGTAGGCGCAGAAGCCGACCGACAGCACCGGGACCACGGGGTAGCCGGGGACCTTGAACCCGCGCGGCAGCTGCGGCTCGCGGACCCGGAGGACGACGACGCCGACGGAGACGACCGCGAAGGCGACCAGGGTGCCCATGGAGGTCAGGTCGGCCAGCCAGTCGAGCGGGACCACGGCGGCCAGCACCGCGATGAACGCGCCGACGACGACGGTGTTGCCGACGGGCGTGCCGCTGCGCGGGCTGACCCGGCTGAACATGGCGGGCAGCATGCCGTCGCGGCCCATGGAGTAGAGGATGCGGGTCTGGCCGTAGATGACGACCAGGGTGACGCTGATGATGGAGATCACCGCGCCCGCCGAGAGCAGCGCGCCGGGCCAGGTCTGGCCGGTGACGTTCTGCAGGATCGCGGAGAGTCCGGCGTCCTGGCCCTTGAACACGGTCCACTTCTGCGCGCCGACGCCCGCGAAGGCGACCAGGCAGTAGAAGGCGGTGACCACGAGCAGCGCGCCGATGATGGCCAGCGGCAGGGTGCGGCGCGGGTTGCGGACCTCTTCGCCGGCGGTCGAGACGGCGTCCAGGCCGATGAAGGAGAAGAAGACCGAGGACGCGGCGGCGCTGATGCCGGCGAAGCCCATGGGGGCGAAGGGGTGCAGGTTGCCCGCGTGGAAGCCGCTGAGCGCGATGACCACGAACAGGGCCAGCACCGCGAGCTTGATCACCACCATGATCGTGTTGACCACCGCCGACTCCTTGGCGCCGCGCACCAGCAGCAGGCAGCAGAGCACGACGAGGACGACGCCCGGCAGGTTGACGTAGCCGCCGTCGCCCGGCGGGTTGGCGATGGCCGCGGGCATCTGCCAGCCGAACAGACGCTGCGTCAGGTCGTTGAGGTACTGGCCCCAGCTGACGGCGATGGCCGCGCCGGAGACGGCGTACTCCAGCAGCAGGCAGGCGCCCACCAGCCAGGCGACCAGTTCGCCGAGGGTCGCGTAGGCGTAGGAGTAGGAGGAGCCGGACACCGGGACCGCGGAGGTCAGCTCGGCGTAGCAGAGCGCCGTCAGCGCGGCGGTGACCGCGCCGATGACGAAGGAGACGATGACGGCGGGACCGGCCTCGGGCACGGCGGTGCTCAGGGTGAAGAAGATGCCGGTGCCGATGGTGGCGCCGACGCCGATCATGGTCAGTTGGAAGGCACCGACGGTGCGGCGCAGCCCGCCCTCGCGCTCGGTGGCGGATTCGTCGAAGGCGGCCAAGGGCTTGCGGCGCAGCAGTTGCTGACTGAGGCTCACGGGCAGGGCTCTCTCGGGGCGGGGGCGGGTGGGGGTGGTCGTGCTCAGGGGAGGTCGCGGCGCATCAGGTCCGCGTAGGTCTCGCGGCGCACGACGGCACGGTGCCGGCCGTCGCGGACGAAGACCACCGGGGGGCGGCGGGCGCCGTTGTAGTTGTTGCTGAGCGAGTAGGTGTAGGCACCGGTGACCGGGACGGCGATCAGGTCGCCGACCCGCGGGTCGTCCAGCGGGACGTCGGCGCTCAGGGTGTCGCCGGACTCGCAGTGGCGGCCGACCAGGCGGCAGGGTTCGCCGCCGCCGACCCGGGTGGCCACGGTGGCCTCGAAGCGCTGCTGGTAGAGGGAGACTTCCAGGTTGTCGCCCATGCCGCCGTCCACGGCGACGAAGGTGTGGCCGCCGCTGCGCTTGACGGAGACCACGCGGTAGAGGCTGAACCCGGCCTCGGCCACCATCGAGCGGCCGGGCTCGATCAGGATGCGGGCGGCGGACGGGAGTTGACGCCTCGCCACGTCGATCACGGCGTCGAGGTACTCCTCGACGGTCGGCGGATGGTCGCCGTAGGTGTAGCGGGAGCCGAGGCCGCCGCCCAGGTCGTAGACGTCGAACTCGCCGAGTGCGGCGACGGCCTCGACGGCCTGGGCGAAGGGCTTGGTGTCCAGGATCTGCGAGCCGACGTGGACGTGGACGCCGTCGAGGCGCAGCCGGTCGCTGCCGCGCAGGCGGGCGATCGCCCGTTCGGCGTCCGGCAGCAGCAGGCCGAACTTGGAGCCGGACTGGCCGGTGGAGACGGCCTCGTGGGTGTCGGGCCGGATGTCCGGGGTGACCCGGACCAGCACGCCCTGCTCGCGGCCGCGGTACCGCGGCTCGGCGAGGATCCGCTCCAGCTTGTCGATGTCGTCGAAGTTGTCGATGACGACAAGGCCCGCCGACGCCTCGACGGCCAGGCGCAGCTCCTCCTCGGTCTTGGCGTTGCCGTGCACGACCAGCCCGGCGGGGTCGGCCCCGGCGGCCAGGGCGAGGGTCAGCTCGCCGCCTCCGGCGACGTCGATGCCGAGGCCCTCCTCGGCCAGCAGCCGGTAGACCGCGGTGCAGGGGAAGGCCTTGGACGCGAAGGTGGCCCGGGACTCGGGCCAGCGGGCGGCCAGTCCGTCGGCGTAGCGGCGGGCGCGGGCGCGGACGGCGTTCTCGTCGACGATCAGGGCGGGGGTGCCGTAGGCCTCGGCGAGCTCGGGCGCCGGGACACCGGCGACCGTCAGGTAGCCGGTCGCCTGGTCCACCGTGCTGCCGGGTGGGAACAGGTCGAGCACCTGGTCGCCCATACGTGGTTCTCCTCGGGGTCACCGCGCGGCTCACTGCGCGTCATCGAGCAGTGCATCATCCTGAGCCTTTGATCACGCTGCGTCATTGGCGTTTTCGCCTAAGATTGCGGGGTGATGCTGGCGAAACTGCCCACCCATGCCGGGACAAGTGAGGAATTGTTCGCTCTGGCCGACGCCATCGGCGCGGTCACCGGCGGCGCGGTGGCGATCGAGGACCTGGAGCACCGCGTGCTCGCGTACTCGACGCTGCCCGGCCAGGAGATCGACGAGCACCGGCGGCGCGGCATCCTCAACCGCCGGGTGCCGACCCAGCCGGAGCAGCTGCCCCAGTACCGGGAGGTGCTGGCCGCGCCGGGCGTGGTCCGGCTCCCCACCCTGGCCGACGACGAACTGCCGCGCGCGGCGGTGGCGATCCGGGCGGGCGAGATGCCGCTGGGGACGATCTGGGCCATCGAGGGCGCCTCCCCGATCGACGCGGCGGGCGAGCGCGCGCTGCTGGAGGGCGCCCGGCTGGCGGCCCTGCACATGCTGCGCCGCAGGAGCGCGGCGGAGCTGGACGTGCAGGCGCGCGAGGACGCCCTCCGCGCCGCGCTGCGGGGACGGCGGACCGCACGCGAGGTCCGCTTCGAGCTGGGCCTGCCGGGGCGACGGCCGCTGGTGCTGATCGGTTTCGCCCCGGTCGCGTCCGCGAGCGGCGACGGCGTGCTGATGCGCCTGGGCGCGGAGGCGGCTCGCCACTGGGCGGCGGTCCACGCCGAGGCGTCGGTGGCCACGGCCGGCCGGACCGTCTACGCGCTGGTGCCGCTGGAGGAGTCCCCCGCCGCGGCGGCGACCGCAAGGCGGCTCGGCGAGCAGGCGGCGGCCGTGCTGGACCGCAGCCTGGACGCCCCGGTGCGGGCGGCGATCAGCCGCCTGGCCACCGGCCCGGAGGACCTGCCCGAACTCCGGGCGGAGGTCGACGACGTGCTCCGGGTCACCACGGCGGACCCGCAGGCGCTGCCCTTCGCCTCGCTGGAGGACACGCACGCGCGGGTGCTGCTGGCGCATGTCGCCGACGAGCTGTCCCGCAGGCCCCGACTGCGGCATCCGGGAATCGATCTGATGCTGGCTCACGACCGGGCGAAGGGCACGCAGTACGGCCCCACGCTCACCGCCTGGCTGGACGCGGTCGGCAACGTGGCGGAGGCCGCGCAGCGGCTGACCATCCACCCCAACACCCTCAAGTACCGCCTCCGCCGGGCGAAGGAGCTCTTCGGCCTGGACCTGGACCACCCCGACGACCGCCTCTCCTGCTGGCTGCAGTTGCGCCTGGCCCCGTAGGGGCCTTCAGGGGCGCGAGCAACACACCGCCCACGGAGGTCCGATCCGCAGGCGACGTGCCTCCCTGAGCGGTGGGCTCGTCGCGCCCCACGCGGCGGAGCCGCGAATGTGTGCAGCCTCGCGCCCCTGCGCGGGTACAGGCGTTGCCATGAGAGATCGTTACGACGTCGTCGTCATCGGGGGCGGCCACAACGGGCTGGTCGCAGCCACGTACCTGGCCCGCGCCGGCCGCAGCGTCCTGCTCCTGGAACGCCTCGACCACACCGGCGGAGCCGCCGTCTCCGCCCGGGCGTTCAGGGGCGTGGACGCCCGCCTGTCCCGGTACTCGTACCTGGTCAGCCTGCTCCCCCGGCAGATCGTCACCGACCTGGGCCTGCACATCGAGCTGCGCCGCCGCCGCTACTCCTCCTACACGCCAGTGGGCGACACCGGCCTGCTCGTGGACAACGGCGACCCCGCCGCCACCGCCGCCTCCTTCCGGCAACTGACCGGCTCCGACCGGGAGTTCACCGCCTGGCAGCGGTTCTACGCCGACACCGCCCGGGTCGCCAGGGCCGTCTTCCCCACCCTCACCGCTCCGCTGCCCTCACGGGACGAACTCCGGGGTCTGGTCGGGGACCTCTGGTCACCGCTCTTCGAGCGGCCGCTCGGCGAGCTGGTCGAGTCCCGGTTCGCCGACGACACCGTGCGCGGCGTGGTGCTGACGGACGCACTGATCGGAACGTTCGCCCAGGCGCACGACGCCTCCCTCGCGCAGAACGCCTGCTTCCTCTACCACGTCATCGGCAACGGCACCGGGGACTGGGACGTCCCGGTCGGCGGCATGGGCGCGGTGACCGACGCGCTCGCGGGGGCCGCCTCCGCCGCCGGGGCACGGCTGCTGACGTCGTGCGAGGTGCTGAGGATCGACGCCGACGGGCGCCGGGCCGAGGTCGTGTACCGGGACGCGGACGGCGGCGAGCACGCGGTCACGGCAGGCCATGTCCTGTGCAACGCCGCGCCGGCCGCCCTGGACCGGCTGCTGGGCCAGGGCACGGGAGTTGACGCCCCGTCGGCCGACGTGGAGGGCTCGCAGCTCAAGGTCAACATGCTGCTGACCCGGCTTCCCCGGCTGCGGGACCGCGCCGTCGATCCGCAGGCGGCCTTCGCCGGGACCTTCCACATCGCCGAGTCCTACCGGCAGTTGCAGACCGCGTACGACCAGGCGGCGGCCGGCTGGCTGCCGTCCCCCGCACCCTCGGAGATCTACTGCCACTCGCTCACCGACCCGACCATCCTCGGCCCCGACCTGCGGCAGCGGGGCTGGCACACACTCACCCTCTTCGGCCTGCACCAGCCCGCCCGGCTGTTCCCGAAGGCGACACGGGAGGAGGCCCTGGCCGCGGTCCTGGCCTCGCTGAACGCCGTGCTGGCCGAGCCGGTCGAGGACTGCCTGGCGCTGGACGCGGACGGCAGGCCGTGCATCGAGGCCCGCACACCGCTCGACCTGGAGGCGGATCTGGGCCTGCCCGGCGGCAACATCTTCCACCGGCCGCTCGTCTTCCCCTTCGCGGAGGCCGCCACCGCCCATGCGGGGCGCTGGGGCGTCGGCACGCCGTACGCCGCCAACGTCCTGCTGTGCGGGGCAGGCGCACCGCGCGGAGGCGGCGTCAGCGGCATCCCGGGCCACAACGCCGCCAGGGCGGTGCTCGAGGGCTGACGGCCGGGCCGGCGGCGGGCCCGGGCGATCGTGGCAGCCCGTCAGTTCGAGGGTGTGGCAGGCACGAAGCGGGCGCCGCGCATGCGCGGTTCCAGGCCGATCCAGAGGACCGACATCAGCCTGCGCGCGGAGTCCTCGGGCGGCTCACCGCCGGTCTCGGCGACCCAGCGGGCCAGCGCGTCCGCCGCGCCGACGATGGCCTCGGCGATGGCGGCGGCCTCGCCGCGGTCCCGGCCTGTCGGGTCCTCCTGCACGCCGCTGCCGACGGCCCGGCGGACCAGGGCGGTGACGGCCGCGACGACCTGCCGGCGCACCTGTCCCACCTCGGCGACGACGGGCTCACCCCCGGAGGAGCGGGCGTGCTGGTTGAGCAGCGCCCAGCTGTCGCGGCGCTCGCCCACGAAGCGGAAGAAGGCCACCAGGCCCCCGAACAGCTGGTCGCCGGGCGGCAGTTGCGGCGCGGCGGCATCGCGGAAGGCGGCGACGAGACCACCGGCCTCGCGGCGCAGGCAGGCCGCGAAGAGTTCCTCCTTGGAGCCCAGGTAGAGGTAGAGCATGGGCTTGGAGACGCCCCCGGCCTCCGCGATCTCGTCCATGGAGGCGGAGTGGTAGCCGGACTTGGCGAAGACCGACACGGCGGCGTCCAGCATCAGCTGCTCGCGCTGCGCGCGGGGCATCCGCTTCGCCTTCGGCGCGGGTACGGTGGCCGCCGCGGTGGCCTGGTCGGGTCGCATCCGGCGAGTCTATGGCTTGTGCAGGCCCCTACCGGCCAGTTAACTAGCAGTGCTAACAAACCGCTGTGGGAGAGGGTCGCCGTGGAGCAGTTGACGGACCATTACATCGACGGGGCCTGGCGGCACGCGCTGGGCGGCGGGCGGATCGCCGTGCTGAACCCGGCGACGGAGCAGGAGATCGCGTCCGTCCCCGCCGGTTCGGCGGCGGACGTGGACGCGGCCGTGACGGCCGCCCGCGCCGCCCTGCGCCCCTGGGGCGCGAGCTCGCGCGAGGAGCGGCTGCGCGTGCTCACCGCGGTCCGGGACGGACTGGCCGCACGGCAGCAGGAGATCGCCGAGACGGTGGTGGCCGAACTGGGCGCGCCGATCGGCATGGCCACTGCCGTGCACGCGGGGCTGCCGCTGGCCGTGGCGTCGTCCTACGTCGACCTGCTCGCCGAGTACGAGTTCAGTGAGAAGGTCGGCAACTCGGTCGTCCACGCCGAGCCCGCGGGCGTGGTCGCCGCGATCACGCCGTGGAACTACCCGCTGCACCAGATCGTGGCCAAGGTCGTGCCGGCGCTGGCGGCCGGGTGCACGGTGGTGCTCAAGCCCGCCGAGGACACCCCGCTGGTCGCCCGCCTGTTCGCGCGGATCGTCGCCGAAGCCGGGGCCCCGGCCGGGGTGTTCAACCTGGTCACCGGGTACGGCGCCGAGGCCGGCGCGGCCCTGGCCGGGCATCCGGACGTGGACCTGGTCTCCTTCACCGGTTCCACCGCCGTCGGCCGGTCCATCGCCGAGGCGGCCGGGCGGAACCTGACCCGGGTCGCGCTGGAACTGGGCGGCAAGTCCGCCAACGTGGTGCTGCCGGGCGCGGACCTGGCCCGGGCGGTCAACGTCAACGTGGCCAACGTCTTCGCCAACTCGGGCCAGACGTGCAGCGCCTGGACCCGCCTGCTGGTCCACGAGGACCAGTACGAGGAGGCCGTCGCCCTGGCCGCCAAGGCCGCGGCCAAGTACCTGCCGGGCGACCCCGCGCTGCCGGAGACACGGCTCGGGCCGGTCGTCAACGCGAAGCAGCGCGAGCGCGTGCGCGGCTACATCCGCGCGGGCGTCGCGGCGGGCGCCCGCCTGGTCGCGGGCGGCCCGGAGGCCCCGGAGGGCCTGGACCGCGGCTTCTTCGTCCGGCCGACGGTGCTGGCGGACGTCACCCCGGAGATGACGGTGGCTCAGGAGGAGATCTTCGGCCCGGTGCTGAGCGTCCTCGCCTACCGGGACGAGGAGCACGCCCTGGAGATCGCCAACGGCACCGACTACGGTCTGGCCGGAGGCGTCTGGGCCGCGGACGAGGAGACGGCGGTGGCCTTCGCCCGGCGGATGGACACCGGCCAGGTGGACATCAACGGCGGCCGCTTCAACCCGCGGGCCCCCTTCGGCGGCTGGAAGAACTCCGGCATCGGCCGCGAGCTGGGCCGGCACGGCCTGGAGGAGTTCCTGCAGACCCGGTCCTTCCAGTTCTGAGCCAGTCCCGAGACGTTCGAGGAGCATCTGTCCATGACCCGAGCCGCCCTCCTGCCCGCCGTCGGCGCGGAACTGGAGATCACCGACATCGACCTGCCCGATCCCGGCCCCGGCCAGGTGCGGGTCAAGCTCGCCGCCGCGGGCGTCTGCCACTCCGACCTGTCCCTGGCCAACGGCACCCTGCGCGCCGCCACCCCCGTCGTCCTCGGCCACGAGGGCGCGGGCACGGTGGTGTCGGTCGGGGAGGGCGTCACCGCCGTCTCGCCCGGCGCCACCGTGGTGCTCAACTGGGCGCCCGCGTGCGGTAGTTGCCACCTGTGCGGGAAGGGCGAGCCGTGGCTGTGCGAGAACGCCTTCGCCGGCTCGGTCCAGCCCTACGCGACCCGGGCGGGCGCACCGGTCTTCCCTGGCCTGAGCGTGGCCGCGTTCGCGGAGGAGACGGTGGTCTCCGAGCGGGCCCTGGTCCCGCTCCCGGACGGGGTGCCGCTGACCTCCGCCGCGCTGCTCGGCTGCGCGGTGCTGACCGGCTACGGCGCCGTGCACCACGCGGCCCGGGTACGGGCGGGCGAGTCGGCGGTCGTCCTCGGCCTGGGCGGCGTCGGCCTCGCCGTGCTGCAGGGCCTGCGCATCGCCGGCGCGGGCCCGGTGATCGCGGTGGACGTGACGCCCGAGAAGGAGGCGCTGGCGCGCTCCTGCGGCGCCACGGACTTCCTGGTGGCCGACGAGCTGACCCCGAAGGCGGTGCGCAAACTGACGTCGGGTCAGGGCGCGGACCACGCGTTCGAGTGCGTCGGCCGGGCCGCGACCATCCGCGCCGCCTGGGACTCCACCCGCCGCGGCGGCCGGACCACGGTGGTCGGTGTCGGCCGCAAGGAGGACACCTTCGCGCTCAACGCCCTGGAGGTCTTCCACTTCGCCCGCACGCTCTCCGCCTGCGTCTACGGCAACGCCGACCCGGCCCGCGAACTCCCCCTCCTCGCCGACCACGTCCGCGCGGGCCGTCTCGACCTGGACGCCCTGATCACCGACCGCATCACCCTGGACGAGATCCCGGACGCGTTCACCCGCATGCAGTCGGGCAAGGGCGGCCGCTCGCTCGTGGTGTTCTGAGACCCAGCCGCCCAGGGGCGGAGCCGCGAGAACCGGGCGATTCCCGGGACCCGGCCTCCGCCCTTTAGACTTGCGCCCTTGTGAGCACCGAAACCCCCGCCGCCAACGCCCAGCAGGTCCTGCAGGAGGCGGCGCGTCGCCGCACCTTCGCGGTGATCTCCCACCCCGACGCCGGCAAGTCCACGCTGACCGAGGCGCTCGCGCTGCACGCGCACGCGATCCAGTCGGCCGGCGCGGTGCACGGCAAGGGCGGGCGGAAGGGCGTCACCTCCGACTGGATGGAGCTGGAGCGGGACCGCGGCATCTCGGTCACCTCCGCGGCCCTGCAGTTCGGGCACCGCGACCACGTGATGAACCTGGTCGACACCCCCGGCCACGCCGACTTCTCCGAGGACACCTACCGGGTCCTCTCCGCCGTCGACTGCGCGATCATGCTGGTGGACGCGGCCAAGGGCCTCGAGGAGCAGACCCGCAAGCTGTTCTCGGTCTGCCGCCACCGCGGCGTCCCGGTGATCACCTTCATCAACAAGTGGGACCGCCGCGGCCGCGAGGCCCTCGAACTGCTCGACGACATCCAGAACATCCTGGAGATCACCCCCGTCCCGCAGGTCTGGCCGGTCGGCGCGGCTGGCAACCTGCGCGGACTGGTCGAGGCGGCGAACACCGAGCAGATGCTCCGCTACACCCGCGTCCCGGGCGGCACCCACGCCGCCGAGGAGGAACTGCTGGACTTCGGCCGGGCCGCCGCCGAGGAGGGCGAGACCTGGGAGACCGCCCTGGAGGAGCTCGAGCTGGCGCTCGACTCCGGTCCGGGCTGGGACCCGCAGGCCTTCCGTGAGGGCAAGATCACCCCGGTCTTCTTCGGCTCCGCGCTCACCAACATCGGCGTCCGGCTGCTGCTCGACGCCGTCGTCGACCTGGCCCCCTCCCCCGGCGCGCGCGAGCTGGTGAACGGCGGCGCCCGCGAGGTCACCGACGAGTTCTCCGGCGTGGTCTTCAAGATCCAGGCCAACATGGACCCGGCCCACCGCGACCGCATCGCCTTCATCCGCGTCTGCTCCGGCGTCTTCGAGCGCGGTATGAACGTCACCCGCGCCGCGAGCGGCCGCTCGCTGGCGACCAAGTACGCGCACACCGTCTTCGGCGCCGAGCGCACCGTCGCCGACATCTGCTACCCCGGCGACGTGGTGGGCCTGATCAACGCGACCGCGCTGCGCGTGGGCGACACCCTCTACGTCGGGAAGAAGGCCGAGTTCCCGCCGCTGCCCGCGTTCGCGCCCGAGCACTTCGCGGTCGCCCGGCCCAAGGACATCTCGCGCAGCAAGCAGTTCCGCAAGGGCATCTCGCAGCTGGACGAGGAGGGCGTGGTCCAGGTGCTGGTCTCCGACCGCCGCGGCGACCAGGCCCCGGTGCTGGCGGCCGTCGGCCCGATGCAGTTCGACGTGGTACTGCACCGCATGGAGCACGAGTTCTCCTCCCCGATCGCCCTGGACCACCTGCCGTACTCGCTCGCCCGGGTCACGGACGCCGAGGGGGCGGCGACACTGGACCGCTCCCGCCTGGTCACCGGGGAGGCGCTGACCCGCCGCTCGGACGGCGCGCTGCTGGCCCTGTTCGCGGACAAGTGGCAGCTCAACAGCTTCGTCCGGGGCAACCCGGACGTGTACCTGGAGACGCTGATCGCCACCGCTGACTGAGCGTCAGCGGCCGAGGCAGGAGGAGGGGTTCTGTTGTCCGTCGTCGTCACCGCCGTCGTCCACCCGAAGCCGGGCAGGCTGCAGGAGGCCCTGGACACGTACGCGAGGTACATCGACGCCGTGCACGCGGAGCCGGGCTGCGAGCTCTACGCGCTGCACGCGACCGAGGACTCGATCGTCGTCATCGAGAAGTGGGCGAGCCGGGCGGACCTGGACGCCCACGCGACGGGCGCGGTGCTGGCGAAGCTGGGGCCGGAGCTGGACGCCCTGCGGGAACGCCCTGCGGACGTCACGGTCCTGACGCCCCGTCCGGCGGGCGCCGACCCCGCGAAGGGCGCGCTGTAGCGCGTCCGGGGCGGCTGCCGAGCCTGGGCTTCCAGTAGGAGAGCACGGTCATCGCCGTGTAGAGCACGAGCGCGACGGAGGGCGCGGCGACCAGGCTGTACGCCGCGCCCCCGGGCCCGCGCCCGGCGGCCACGCCCGCGTAGGCGCTGTGCAGGGTCGGCAGCAGGGCGAAGGTGACGGCGACGACGGCCCCGAGGGTCCCGACCAGCTTGGCCACGACCCAACGGTGGCGCAGCAGGCCCCACTTGGTGCCCAGCCCGAGCAGGACGCCGGTGAGCAGCGCGAGCAGCCCGAAGGGCAGCAGGACGTACGGACCGAGCAGCCAGGCCGTCCGGTAGACGGCGTCCCGGGTGGGGACGTCGGCCGTGGCCAGCCCGGCGACGCCGAGGGCCAGCAGGACCACGTCCGCCCCGAGCCACCCCACGGACGCGATCACATGCGCGGTGAGGGCGGCCTTCCGCTCGAACGGCGAGAGCCGGAACAGGGGCCCGGGCGCGGCACCCGCGGTCGTCGTCATGCCCTCACCCTCCCGCGGCGGGTGGGGTGGTGACGTCCGCGCCGGGAGGACAGTCTGCCTACTCCCTTCGGAGTAGTTGCACCCCCGCAGGGGCGCGAGGCTGTTGACATGTGCGGCTCCGCGGCGTGGGCGCGACCAGCCCACCACCCAAGGAGGTTCGTCCCGCACACGGGGTCGGACCTTCCCGAGTGGTGGGCTGCTCCCGGTGGGGGTACCCCCCTCGTGGGGGCACCCCCGGCCGATGGCTGGGGGAGGGTGGGGATCCCCGCGCCCCTGCGGGGGTGCAACTAGCGGGGCGACCGCATGGCCTTGAGGACCGCGGCGGCCAGCGCCGCCTCGCCCCGGGCGTTCGGATGTGCCGGCGCAGCGGGGCTGGCCGGGAAGAGGGGTTCCACCCAGCGCGTCTGCGCGTCCGTGCAGGCGGAATGCGTGGCCGACGCCGTGTACGTGTCGACGAACCGGGCACCCGCCGCTGTCGCCACCTGCTGCAGCCGGGCGTTGAGTGCTTCCTCCTCCGCTGCCAGGTAGAGCGTGTCGCCGGCCGTCAGGCCCAGTGTCCCGGTGCAGGAGCCCGGGTCGCCCTCGGACAGGATCGCGGGGTAGCCGACCACGAACACCCGTGCGTGCGGGGCGCGTTCGCGCACCTGGGCCAGCAGGGCGGCGACCTTTCCGCCCGCCTTGGTGATCCGGGCGGCGATCTCGTCCGCGCCGGAGGAGGTGTACTCCGCCTGGCACGGCGCGACGCCGTGCGCAGCGTTCCTGCCGCCCGCGCTGAGCTGGTACTCCAGCCCCGCCTGCACGCACGCGCCGAGCAGCGAGGCGAAGCCGACGTCGTTGCCGCCGATGCCGACCGTGACCAGCCTGGTCGCGGAGTTGAGGGCGTCCAGCTGGGGCGGGTTGGTGCCGTCGGCGGTCTTCTGGGGCCGGGTCAGGTCGGCCACGCGCGCGCTGCTGCAGCTGACGTCGCGGAACTGCGTACTGCCGGACAGGCCCAGGGCCTTGGCGACCAGGTGCGGGTAGTTGGCGTCGGAGCGCAGGCAGCCGACCGGGGTGCCGGTGGCGTCCGGGATGCGGGGGCCCGCGGTGTAGGAGTCGCCCAGCGCCACGTAAGGGCCGGTGACGCGCACGGGCGCGCCGGGGCCGCCGTCCTGACTGCGTGTCACCTGGGCGGCCTGGCAGCCGCCCAGGGCCACCGTGCCCGCCAGGACGCCCGCGATCAGCCCCGCCGTCTTGGCCCGCCGCAGCTCCACCCCGTCTACTCCTCCTCGCCGTCCTCTCCCGAGTGTGCCTGACGCTTGCCGAAGGCGCGGCACAGCTCCCGCACCAGCCGGTCCAGGGCGGGGTTGGGGGCCCTGGACCAGACGAGGGCGAGTACGGCCGGTCCGGTGGCGTCGGTGATCGGCACCGCCGTCAGCGGGGGCCGGACCATGCTCTCCGAGAGGACGCCCACCCCGAGCCCGAGGCGGGCCAGGTCGGCGACGGCCGGCGGAGCCGCCGCCTCCAGGGTGATCTCCGGGTGCAGCCCCTGCTCCGCACAGGCGCGGTCCAGCACCGCTCGGATGCCGGTGCCCGGTGGCATGCAGACCAGCGGGTGGCTCAGCAGCTCGGCCAGGGTGGTCCCCTGACGCCGCGCCAGCGGATGGTCCTCCGGCACGGCGGCGACCAGCCGTTCCGCGGTCACGGCCAGGCCGCCGAGGTCGCCGGGGACGCCGTCGGGGAGACCGACCAGGGCCAGGTCGGCGCGGCCGGAGCGGACCTGCGCGAGCAGCCGGGCCGAGTCGTCCTCGAAGAGCCGCAGGGCGACGCCCGGGTGGGCCCGGTGGAAGGCGGCCAGGGCGTCGAAGAAGGGCGTGACCGTGCAGCCGGAGACCATGCCGACGGCCAGTGCGCCACGGGTCACCCCGGCGACCTCGTCCACGGCCTTGCGCACGGCGTCCGCGGCGGCGAGCGCGGCGCGGGCGTGCGGGAGGGCGGCGGACCCGGCGGCGGTCAGGGCCGCGCGGCGGGCCGCCCGGTCGATCAGCGGCATGCCCAACTCGTGCTCCAGCGCCCGGATCTGCGCACTGACACCGGACTGGGAGATGTGCACGCGCTCGGCCGCACGGGTGAAGTTGGCCTCCTCGGCCACCGCGACGAAGTACTCCAGCTGCCTCAGTTCCACAAGCAGTGATTCTAGTAGTCATCAGAACCATCTGTTGGACTTCTGGCCGGGCGGGGACGACCCTGGACGCATGACGACCTACGAGCGAGCCATGCAGCCCGAGGACCTCACCCGCCTCTTCGTCGAGCACGCCAACAACGGTGACGCGGCGGGCATCGCCTCCCTCTACGAGGCGGACGCGGTCATGGCCTATCCGCCCGGCAGCACGACCGTCGGCCGGGAGGCCATCCGCGAGCTGTGGGAGAAGATCCTCGCCAACCGTCCGCACTTCGAGCCGGAGCCCCCGCTGCCCACCCTGGTCAGCGGCGAGCTGGCGCTCACGTCCACCCCGCCCAAGGACGGCACCGGCGCCCGCGCCCAGGTGGCCCGCCGGCAGCCGGACGGCAGCTGGCTGCGGGTGCTGGACCAGCCGGAGTTCCGGCGGCCGTGAAAACCGGTGGCCCGGCTGCGCCGCCCCGGGCTACCCTGTGCCGCATGAAGCGCGCGGGCGGCCACGCCGACTCCACGACGACGCCGGATCCCGTCCCGGCGCGCTGACAGCTGTCTTCCGCACGAAGCCCCGGGGCGAGCGCCCCGGGGCTTCGCCGCGTCCGCGCTCGTCCCTCCCAGACCCCAACCCCGTTGGACCCCAGGAGGGTTGCCATGCACGACCATCGCCGCCTCGGCCGCGAGCTCGGCCTCTTCGACTCCGACCCGCTGATGGGCGCCGGCCTGCCCTACTGGCTGCCCGACGGCGCCGCGATCCGCCACGCGCTGGAGGAGTACATCCGCCGCGAGGAGCGGCGGGCCGGCTACCAGCACGTCTATTCGCCGGTGCTGGGCAAGCGCGAGCTCTACGAGATCTCCGGGCACTGGTCCCACTACAGCGAGGACATGTTCCCGCCCATGGACCTGGGCGGCGACGAGCAGTTGCTGCTGCGGCCCAGCCTCTGCCCGCACCACGCGCTGATCTTCCGGTCCCGCTCCCGCTCCTACCGGGAACTGCCCTTGCGGATGGCCGAGTTGGGCGGGATGTTCCGTTCGGAGCGGTCCGGCGTGCTGGGCGGCCTGACCCGGGTCCGGTCGATCCAGCTCAACGACGCCCACATCTTCTGCACCCTCGACCAGGCCGCCGATGAGGCGGCCGCGGCCCTGGCGCTGATCCGCCGCGCCTACGCGGCGCTCGGCTTCGAGCCGGTCCGCTTCCGGCTCTCGCTGCCCGGGCCGGGCGGGAAGTACGTCGCCGCACCGCAGTTGTGGGAGCGGGCGACCGCGCTGCTGGAGGAGGTGCTGGAGGCGTCCGGGGTCGCCTGGGAGCCCGGCCCCGGCGAGGCGGCCTTCTACGGGCCGAAGATCGACGTCCAGATCGCCGACCACGCGGGCCGCGAGGCCACCCTGTCCACCGTGCAGGTCGACTTCCACCAGCCGGAGCAGTTCGGGCTGGAGTACGTCGGCCCCGACGGGGCCCGGCACCGGCCGGTGATGGTGCACCGGAGCATCATCGGCAGTGTGGAGCGGGCGGTGGCCCAGCTGATCGAGGTCCACGGCGGGGCCTTCCCGGCGTGGCTGGCTCCGGTGCAGCTGGCGGTGCTGCCGGTCGCGGCCGGGCAACTGCCGGAGGCGGAGGCGCTGTTGGCGCAGGCGCGCGCCGCCGACCTGCGGGCGGTGCTGCTGCGGCCGGACGAGGGCAGCCTCGGAGCGCGGATCCGGCAGGCCCGGCTCGTGCCCTACCAGGCGGTGGTCGGCCCCAAGGAGGCCGCCGACGGCCTCGCCTCGCTCCGGCTCCGCGACGGCCGCCAGCCGGGCCCGCTCGCGGCGGCGGAGCTGCCGGCCCGGATCAGCGCGGTGGTGGCCGGCCAGGAGGCCGACCTGTGGCCGTAGGCTCACGGCCATGACGACGCTGATCCTGTGGGACGTCGACCACACGCTGATCGACGGGGGCCAGGTGTCGCGGCACGCGTACGCCGCCGCGTTCCGTGCCGCGACCGGCCGCGAGCTCACCGAACCCTGGCAGTTCGACGGCCGCACCGAACTGGCCGCGGCCTCGGAGGTGCTGCGCGCCCACGGCCTGCCGGCGGAGGGCGAGCCGCTGCACGCGTTCCTGGAGCTGATCGACGCCGAACTCCATGCCCGCGCCGACGCGTTGGCGGCGGCGGGCCGCGCTCTGCCGGGCGCGGTCGCGGCGCTGACGGCCCTTCAGGACGTGCCGGGCCTGCACCAGTCCGTGCTCACCGGCAACCTGCGCCGGGTGGCCCTGCTCAAGCTCTCCGTCTTCGGTCTGGACGGCCACCTCGACCTGGCCATCGGCGCTTACGGGGAGGACGCGTACGAGCGCGTCGACCTGCCGCCGTTCGCCCTGGACCGGGCCTCTCGCGTGCACGGCTCCACCTTCACCGGAGCGGACACCGTCATCGTCGGCGACACCCTGCGCGACATCGCCGCCGCGCGGGCGGTGGGCGCCCGCGCGGTGGCGGTGGCCACCGGGCCGTATCCGGCGGACCGGCTGGCCGCCGCGGGGGCCGACGTCACCCTGCCCGACCTGACCGACACGGCCGCGGTGGTCGAGGCGCTGACCGGCGGCCGGCCGCCGGTCAGGACCTGAGGTCCGCGTCGCGGAGCACGTCGAGGTTCATGAAGCGGGGCTCGCCCGAGCACAGTTCCCGCATCCGGGCGGCGAACTGCTGGGTCTCGGGCATCTCGCTGTTGCGCATGGCCTCCTCGTAGGAGGGGAACTCGACGATCTCGACGTAGTGCCCGGGCCGGTCGCGGTCCTGCGTGTGCAGGTCGTGCGAGGCGGTCCGCCTGCCGGTGGTGGTCTGCATCCACTCGTCGAAGAGCTTGTCCATCTCCTCGGTGCGCGTGGTCTCGAAGTCGATGATCTGCACGAAGCTCATGGCGTCCGCACCTTCTCCCGCTGGTCGCCCGCCGCTGGTTCCAGCGTCCGCCCGGTACCGCGGCACCACAACCGCGCGGACGGCCGGTACGCTGGCGCGTCGCATTTCTGGGCACGGGCGGAGAGGGAACGGGGAGTTGGGTACGGCGGCGGAGGACGGGGCCTGGGCCCGGCTGCTGGAGGACGTCGCCGGAAGCGGGCGGCGGCTGCGGCGCGAGGAACTGGAGGCGCTGCGCGCCGAGGGCGACCGCGCCGCGGAGGCCGGGCGGGGACTGGCGGAGCTGGTGGACGAGCGGCTGGCCGCGGCGGGCCGGGCGTGGGTCGGCCGGGAGCTGGACGCCGCCTCGATGACTGCGCTGCGCGCCGGGCTGGCCGCGCTCGCGGCCGGGCACGGGCGCGCCTACCGGGAGCGGCTGCACCAGGAGGAGGCGGCCCGCCGGGCCTTCGTGGCGGACCTGCTGAGCAGCGGCAGCGACCTGGGCCGGCTCGCCGAGCACGCCGAGCGCTTCGGGATCAACCTGGCCTGCGCCCATGTCGTCGCGGTGGCCGACGGCGACGGCTACGACCTGGAGGACCCTCTGGTCCGGGCGCTGGAGCGGCAGTTGCTCGGCCGCTTCGGCGAGCAGGAGGTGCTGCTGGCGGTCAAGCACGGGCGACTGGTGTGCATCACGCCCTCGGGTCCGGGGGAGGACGCCGCGGTCAAGGCCTTCGCGGAGCTGACGAAGGGCCGCCGGGTGGTCGTGGGCCGGCCGCACAGCGGCCCGGGCGGCGTGCTGCACTCCTACGAGGAGGCCAGGACCGCGCTCGAGCACGCCCAACAGCTGGATCTGCCCGCCCAGTTGCTGCATGCCGCGGATCTGCTGGTGCTGCCGGTGCTGCTGCGCGACCGCGAGGCGCTGGAGGAGCTGGTGCACACCGTGCTCGGCCCGATGCTGGCGGCCCGGGGCGGGGCCGAACCGCTGCTGGAGACGCTGACGGCCTACGCCGACTCCCGCTACGTGTCCGCCGAGGCCGCGCGGCGGCTCGGGATCAGCGTGCGCGCGCTGGCCTACCGCGTCGCCCGGGTGGTCCGGCTGACCGGCCTGGACCCGGACGACGCGCTGCAGCGCTACACGCTGGAGACCGCCGTACTCGGGGCCAGGCTGCTGGGCTGGCCTTCGGCCGCGGGGGCGTAGGTGGCGCACAGGCGGCGCCAGCGGGCGGCCTGCTCGGGGGTGGCCCGCCCGCGCAGCAGCGCCAGCTTGAGCAGGTTGGCCTCCGCCGCGCTGCCCAGGCCGCGGGCCTCGGCGAGGTAGAAGTCGTCGAGCAGCGCCTCGACCTCGGCCTCGCTCTGCACCGGGTCGATCCGGGCGGCCAGGCGGGCCATGGTCCGGTAGGAGCCCTGGAGCAGGAAGGGCGGTTCGCCGCGGTCGCGGTCCTCCTGCGCGGCTGAGTCGATGTAGGCCTGGTTGACGGCGAGGACGGTGCGCTGCACCTGCCGCAGCCGGGCGAGGGCGGCGACCGCCCGCTCCAGGTCGGGCACGGCGCGGCCGAGCCGGTCGGCCTGGGCGCCGGGGTCGCCGTCGGCGAGGGCGACGAGCAGCCGCAGGTCGGCGGGTTCGGCGCCGGCGAGCGGTGCCAGCACCGGATGGGCGGCGAGGGCGTTCTCCAGGAAGGAGAGCGCGAACAGGTCCTGATGGCCCGTCAGCACCTCGCCCAGGTTCCACACGTCGGCGCGGTTGGCCAGCATGTCAGGGATCCGGAAGCGCCGCCCGTCCGCGGTGTGCGGGTTACCGGCCAGGCAGACGGCGAAGCGGCGGCCGCGCAGGTCGTAGCTGCGGGCCGTGCCGTCGCTGACGGCCTCGATGCGGCGCTGGGCGTCGCACAGCGGGATGAACTTCTGCAGCAGCTCGGCGGAGAGGTGCTGGATGTCGTCGAGGTGGAGCAGGACGTTGCTGCCCGCCTCCAGCGCGAAGACGATCTTCTCGACCTCGCGGCGGGCGGCCGCGTCGGGGGCCCGGTCCGGGTCGAGCGAACGGGTCCCGCTGCCCAGGGCGGGCCCGTCCACCCGGACCATGAGCAGCCCTAGCCGGTCGGCGACGTACTCCAGCAGCGTGGTCTTGCCGTAGCCGGGCGGGGACAGGAGCAGCAGCAGGCCGCTGCGGTCGGCGGTGGCGGCCGCGTCGACGGTGCCGAGCTGCTTGGCCAGGCTGTCGCCGACGAGCGGCAGGTAGACCCGGTCGATCAGCTGGTTGCGGACGAACCCGGCCAGCGGCCGGGGCCGGTGCTCGTCCAGGCGCAGCCGGTCCCGCTCGGCGGCCAGGACTTCCGTGCGCTGTCGCTGGTAGGCACGGAAGGCCGGCACCCGGTGCTCGCGGAACGCGCGGGCACGGTACGGCAGTTCGTCGATCCGGACGGTGAGCGAGCCGTCGCGGACGCGGGGGTGGCTGCCGAGCAGGCCGGTGACCGTCTCGGCCACCGGGACGGCGATCTCGTAGCGCGGCAGGGCGGGTGCGCACAGCTCGGCCACGGCTTCGGGCACCCCGTCCGGGTCCTCCCGGGTGGCGGCGTAGGACTCCAGCCAGGCGGCGGCGAGTTGGCGGCGGGCGGGCAGGTCGGCGGCGAGCGCGTCGAGGTCGGCCGTGAGCACGGACGCGGCTTCAGTGCGCCGGAAGGCGTCGAGCAGGGTGCGGCCGGCGGCGCTGACGGCGAAGCCGTCGCGGGGGTCGGCGAGTTCGTCCACCAGGTAGGCGCCCGCGGGGTCGGTGGGCGGCAGGCCGCGGTCGGCGGTGAACTCGGCGACGGCTTCGGAGAGTTCGCCGGCCAGGGCGGTGCGGGCGGCAGCGGCGGGGGCCTGCGCGTCGGGACCGTAGGCGGCGCGGGCCAGCGTGAGCGAGCGGGCGCGGCGCTGCCAGGCGGCCCGCTGGGCGGGCGTGGTGGCGTGGGCCCAGAACAGCTGGGCGGCCGCCCGCACCGGCGCGGGGTGCTCCAGCAGCCCGGCCCGGGCGCGCAGGCGCACCAGCGCGCCGAGGACGGCCGCGGCGTCGTGGTCGTGGACGCCGCGCTCGTAGCCCTCGTCGTAGGCGCGTTCGGCGGCCCGGCGGACCAGGGCCGTCAACGCCTCGCCGTCGCTGCCCTCCTGGGCGGCCCGCGGCAGCAGCAGGGCGGCCAGGTACTCGGACCGGTAGAGCGTGGGGTCCTCGCTGACCAGGGGCTGGTTCCAGAACGCCCGGCCGTCGGCCAGCGCGGGCAGCGCGGACAGGTCCGCACGGCGGCGGTAGCCGGTGCCGGTGACGACGAAGGCCAGGCCGTCCCCGTCCGGCTGGAGGGTGAGTTCGACGGGTTCGCAGCGCACCGCGAAGCGGTGGCGGCCGAGCCGGACGGTGGCGCCGCCGTCGTCGCTGAGGTCGGTGCGGTCGCGCAGCTCGCGCAGGGCGGAGCGGACGGCGGCGAGCAGGCCGTCCTCCAACTCCTGGGCGTGGACCGGGTCGTCGAGGCCGCGCAGCTCGTCGGCGGCGGCGCGGACCCGGACCGCCATCGGGTCGGCGGCCAGCGCGGCGTGGATGTCGTCCGCGGAGGACAGGGCCCGCAGGCGGCGACGCAGCGCCTCCAGGGCGCGCGCCGCCGAGGCGGCGACGCGTCCGGCGCGGGTGGCCGCCTCGTCCAGCAGGGTCTGCCGCCGGGCGGTGAAGGCCTGCTGGATCTCCTCGCGGCGCCGGGCCAGGGCGGCGGCGAGGGCCTCGGCTTCCGCGAAGCGGGCCTCCAGGCCGTCCACCCGCAGCAGCAGCCGGGCCAGTTGCCCGTCGCAGGAGGCAGGGCTGTCGGCGGCGGCCAGCGCGGCGGCGGTGGCCTGGGCCAGCAGCGCGGACTCCGCGGCGTGGGCGGCGCGGTGCTCGGCGTCGAGCAGCTCCCGCCTGCGGCCCGCGAGGACGGCCCGGGCCCGGTTGACCGCGGCCAGCACCTCACCGATCGCCAGCAGCACGGCGGTTCCGGCGGCGGGGTCGGCGGCGACGGCGTCGGTGACCAGGTCGGTGACGGTGGTCAGCACCTCGGCCTGCTCGGTGAGCCGCTCGCCGAGCCGGTCGGCCTCGGTGGCGGTGACCGCCGCGGCGGCGTCCTCGGCGGCGCGGCGGGCGGCGGCGAGCGGAGCGGCGAAGGCGTCGGGGGCGGCGAAGAAGGCGAAGGCGCGTCCGGTGGCGGCGGCCAGCTCGTCCGCGAGCCGCTGCTCCACCGACTCCAGTGCGGCCAGGTCGATTCGGGGGATCTCGCGCAGGGTGCGGGTGCCGCCCTGGGTCCGGCGCAGCTGTGCGAGCAGGGCGGTCCAGCCCTCGGCGTCTGCCGGAGGCTCGCCCTGGGAGCGGCGGACGAGCGAGGCCGCCTGCTCCGCCGCCTGTTCCAGGGCCTGTGCGGCGCGGGCGGCGAGCTGTCGGACCCGGGCCTGCTCGGCCGCCAACTGCTCGGCCGCAGCCTGGAGTTCCGCGAGCGGTTCGAGCAGGCCGAGGTCCGCGAGCCAGTAGTGGCGGTCGCTGGCCCGGGCGCAGGCGTCGAGGACGAGGTCCGGTGCGGCGGCGGCCGGTTCCTGCTCGGCGGCCGCCGTGGCGGTGCGGACGACGTCGAGGCAGTCGGCGATCCCGCGCACCAGGTCGGCGTTGCCGATCCGGGCCAGGGGACCGTCGTCCCGCGCGGCTTGGGCGGCGGCGTGCTCGGCGGAGGCGAACGGGGTGTCCCAGAGCTGCAGTTCGTGGGTGCGCACGGGTTCGCGGTCCGGCCGGAGCAGCACGAGCGTGCCGTCGGGCAGCAGGGTGTGACCGGCGCCGTGCAGGGCGGCGGCGGCCTCGCGGCGCACCGTGTTCCACGGCAGCAGCAGCACCTGCGCGGCAGCCGGGTCGCGCAGTACGTAGAGCAGGTCCTCGCCGTCGGGCGAGACCAGCACGTCCTCGAAGCGCAGGCCCTCGGCGAGCCGGAAGCTGCGGTGGCCGCCGTCGGCCAGCTCGTAGCCGCCGGGGAAGATCAGGCCCTGCTCGGCGGGGAGCAGCCGTGCGCCCCGGGCCAGCGAGTCCTGCCTGCGCACGGTCCCGGTCCGGGTGTTGACGACGAGGTAGCGGTCGGCATGCTCGTTGTAGGGGCGCACCCGCAGCACCAGCAGCGGACCGGCGACCGCATAGGCGACGGCCGCGTCGGCGAGGCTCTGCAGCGGGTCGTCCACGGGCTCCTGGTACAGCGGCGCGTCGCCGGGCAGCGCGTGGACGGTCAGGCTGCCTCCGGTGGCCGCGACGGAGACCGCTCCCGCCGCGCCCTCGATCCGGATCCGGCCGCGGTCGTGGTGCTCGCGTCCCGCGGTCGTCCAGTCCAGTTCGGAGTCGGCTGGCCGGGGCAGGTCGCGTTCACCGTGGTTGCCCAGGTACTCGACCCGGCGGTCCGTCACCTGCCAGCCGAACGCCCGCAGGTCGCCCTCGTTCCCGCCGGTGCGGAAGACGGCGAGCAGCCGCCCGGCGGGAGTGCGCACCAGCTCGGCGAGCCGCGCGTCGCGGAAGTACCGCAGCAGTTCCGCCAGGTCGCGGTGGAAGCGTTCGTCGTCCAGCAGGCCGGGGACGGCCCCGGGCTCCAGCGCGGAGCCGTCCCCGGCGTGCAGCGAGAGCAGCCCGGAGGCCAGGTCCGGCGCGGTCGTGCCGAGGAGCAGCACGCCGGGCCGGACGGCGACGACGCCGCAGGCGGCGCCCTCGCCCTCGGTGCGCGGCCGGGCGGTGCCGGTCAGCTCCCAGCCGCGGGCGCCGAACACCTCCTGCCGCTGGGAGTTGAGCTTGCCCGCCCGCCGCCCCAGCTCCGCGGCACGGTCGGCGAGCCGTGCCTGCAGGATCCGGTAGGTGCCGTCCTCGACGCCCATCACTGCTTCCTGTTCCTCCGAACTGCCTTGCCGCGGGTCCTACTTGGCGCTTCCGTTGGCCAGCTGCACCGGGTCCGGCACGGCCGGGGCAGCGCCTTCCGGCGCGGCGCCGCCGAGCAGCTTCATCAGCAGGGCCAGGTTCCACGGCCCCCCGGCCGCGAGGGAGCGCAGCACCTCGGTGGCGTCGCCGGTGAAGCTCTTCTCGCCGTTGAGCCAGTCCGCGCCCAGCACCTGGACGGTCTGCGAGCCGGCGACGGCGCCGTCCAGCGACTTCCCGAAGGACACCGCGTTGACCAGCCGCTCCAGGAAGACGCTGTCACCGCCGACGATGTCGATGTCCGCGCTCTCCAGTCCGGCGGCCAGCACGGTCGCCTGCGACTCGGCGACCTTCTGCTGGACCTCCAGCGCGGCCAGCCGCACCTCCTTGTCCGCGGCCAGCCGGAGCCGGAACTCCTCGTGCGTACGGGAGACCTCGTCCAGTGCGGCCATCGCGGCGGCCTTCTCCTTGAGGCCCACGGCCTCGCCCAGCAGCCTTTCGCGGATGCCCGCGGCCTCGGCGTTGGCCTTGCTCTCCGCGACCGCGGCCTCGGCCAGGCCCACCTTCTCCACGGCGACGGCCTTCTCCCGCAGGCCGGCCGCCTCCCCTTCGAGCCGGGCCCGGACGCCCGCGGCCTCGGCGAGCGCCTGACGCTCCATCACCTCGGCCTGCGCGAGCCCCTCGGCCCCGGCCAGCGCCCGCTCGCCCTCGGCCCGGCGGACGGCGGCCGCCGCCTCCAACTCGGCGCTCTTCTGCGCGGCTTCGGCCAGCACCAGCTGCTCCTTGGCCCGCAGGTGCGCGGCCTGCTCGGCGGCCTCGGCCGCCTTGATGTCCTTGACCAGCCGCTCCTGGGCCTCCGCCTCGGCCGCGATGATGACGCTCTGACGGGTGCGCTCGGCCTCCTGCACCACCCGGACCCGCTTGATCTCCTCCTCCTGCTCGGCCACGGTCCGCTCCACGGCCACCCGCTCGCGCACCACCTCGGCCACACCCCGGCGCTCCGCCTCGACCTCCTTCTCCATCTCGGCCTTGGCGAGCTGCACTTCGCGTTCGCGGTTGACCACCTCGAGCAGCCGGTCCTTCTCGATCCGCTCGGTCTCCACGGCCAGGACCCGCTCGCGGTTCTTCTCCGCGACGGCGATCTCCCGCTGCTGGTTCTCCCGCTGCACGCCCAGCAGTTCCTCGGTGCGCAGCAGGGCGCTGTGCGCCTTGAGCCGCTCCTCCTCCTGTACCTGGGCGGTCGCCGCCTCCTCCTGGGCGCGCAGCGTCTCGATCCCCTTGCGCTGCCGGATCTCCGCCTCGGCGCGGCGGCGCTCCAGCTCCAGGACCGCCTCGCGGGCGTCCACGTCCTGGCGGGTGATCTCCATCTGCTCGTTGCGCTGGAAGTCGTTGGTACGGATGTGCTCGAGCGCGGTCAGCTCGGTGATCTTGCGGATGCCCTGCGCGTCGAGGATGTTGGACGGGTCCAGCTGCGCCATCGGCGTCTGTTCCAGGTGGTCGATCGCCGCGTCCTCGAGGTGGTACCCGTTCAGGTCGGTCCCGATGGCGGCGACGATGCGGTCCCGGAACTCCTCGCGCTTGGTGTAGAGGTCGGCGAAGTCGAGCTGCTTGCCGACGGTGCGCAGGGCCTCGGCGAACTTGGCGCTGAACAGGGTCTGCAGCGTCTCCTGGTGGCTGGCCCGCTCGGTGCCGATGGCCTGGGCCACCTTGATGACGTCCTCGGCGGTCTTGTTCACCCGCACGAAGAAGGTGATCTGGATGTCGGCGCGGATGTTGTCCCGGCAGATCATCCCCTCCCGCCCGGTGCGGGAGATCTCGATGGTCTTGACGGAGATGTCCATGACCTCGGCCCGATGCATCATCGGCAGGACCAGGGCCCCGGTGAAGGTCACGTCGACGCTCTTGGGCTTGGAGACGATCAGCGCCTCTCCCTGCACGACCTTGCGGAACAGCCGGCCGAAGAGCAGCAGCGTGCCCAGGCCGATGAGCAGCAGGACGGCGACGAGTACGCCGATTCCGATGGAGACGACAGACATGGGTGTTCCCTTGATGGGTGGTGAAGAAGTGGCCGTCGGACGGATGCCGTGCCAGACGGAGGTTGCCCCTGACGCTGTGTGGGACCAGGGCTGAGTCAGACGGATGCCGTGGGTGAGGGCATGACCCAGAAGAACTCGCCCTCCTCGTCGTAGTCGTAGATGAGCGCCTCGGCCCCGGCACGGAGCCCCACCCCCGCACCGGCCGCGTCCTCGGGGCTCTGGCGCACCTGGATGACGGCGGAGGATCCGTCCGCGGCCCGGACCTCCGCCTGCCCGAAGTCGGCCCCGACGCGCCCGGTGCGGATCACGCAGCCGAGCCCGACGAAGTCGCGGCGGGAGGGCGGCGGCGCGGGCACCGGCATGAGCCGCGCCAGCGGCCACGCCGCGAGCCGCGCCCCACCCCAGCCCCCCACCAGCGCCAGCGGCAGCACCGCCTGCTCGGCTCCCCCGTGGCCGAGCAGTTGACTGCCCGTCAGCGATGCGAACCAGGCGAACGCCACCAGCAGGGAGACGGCCACGGTGACCGGAACCCCGCCCAGCCCCACAACCCTCCGCGCGACGCTGCGCTGCCCCGGACCCGCCCCCGGGTCCGAACGCCCCGCCCCCCGCCCCGCCGGGCCGTGGCCCACGGCCGGTGCCGCACCATGCCCACTCCCCCCACCAGGCACTCCCCCGGCATCGGCACCTGCCCCTCCACGCTGCCCCGCGGCAGCCCCGGCCGCGAGGCCGGGCCCGTGCCCGGCAGAAGCGCCGACCCCCACCCCGCCACCGCGCGGCAGCCCGTGGCCATGCCCAGCACCAGAGCTGACACCCCCGGCACCCCCCGTCCCGGGCCCGGCCGCCAGGCCGGGGCCGGCGGCGGGTCCGTGACCCCCGCCGGGCGCCACGCCCGCACGCCCGGCCGCCAGGCCGGCGTGTGGGGCGTGGTGACCGCGCGCGCCCGGGGCGTGGACGCCCCCGAGGAGGACGAGGATCCAGTACACCGCCACCACGGCCAGCGCGAAGGTGAAGAGCACGGTGGGATATCCCGTGACCGCCCCCAGAAAGCCACGCACGTGCCCTCGCCTGCCTGCCTCGGCCCCAGCCGTTCGTTCCCCCGTCGGCCACCGGCGTGGCCGCGCAGGACAGGGTGGCAGCGGCGGCGCCGACCGCGCAGTGTACGAACCCGGCAGTCTTGACGCCTTCTTGACGTCCGGGATCAGCTCACACCGCTCCCCCGCGCCGCGGCCCAAGTCCCCTCCGCCACAGGGGCTTTCGCCTCCCACCCCGTTAAGGGGTGGCTCGCCCCGGCCCGCAGGGCGCAGGATGATCGCATGCCGGAAGAGCTGACCACCCCGCGAGAACTGGCCGACGACCACGTGAACCGGGTCGCCGCCCTGGACCCCCGTACCTCCACCTGGCTCGGGCTGCACCCGGGCGACGACCGCGTCCCCGACCTCTCGCCCGCGGGCTTCGACGCCCTCGCCGACGTCGCCCGGGACACGCTGGCCAGGCTGGACGCACTGCCCGCCGCCGCGACGTCGGACCCGGCGGAACGGGCCTGCGCCCGGCTCCTCCGCGAGCGGCTCACCGCGCAGCTGCAACTGCACGGCGCGGGCGAGCACTTCCGCGCGGTGCGCACTCTGGACACCCCTGTTCACGGCCTGCGCTCCATGCTGACCGCGATGCCCACGGCCACCGACGACGACTGGGGCCCGGTCCTCGGACGCCTCGTCCGGCTGCCGTCCGCACTGGCGGGCTACCGCGCCACCCTCGCGGAGGGCGTCTCCCGGGGCCTGTTCGCCGCGCCGCGCCAAGCGGCCGCGCTGGCCGACCAGTTGACGGCCTGGACCGGGGAAGGGGCCGGCGGCCAGGACTGGTTCGCCGAGTTCGCCGCGCCGGCGCCCGAGCGGTTCCGGCCCGAGCTGGACGCCGCCGCCCGCAAGGCCACCGACGCCGTCGCCGCGCTGCGCGACTGGCTGTGCGACAGCTACCTGCCCGCCGCCGCGGGCACCCCGGACGCGGTGGGACGCGAGCGCTACCTGCTGAACGCCCGCGGCTTCACCGGGGCGGACCTCGACCCGGAGGCCGCCTCCGCCTGGGCCTGGGAGGAGTTCCACCAGGTCTGGGCGCAGCTGCGGGCCGAGGCGGAGCGGGTGCTGCCCGGGGCTTCCGTCGCCGAGGCTCGCGAGCACCTGGACGCGCACGGGCACACGGTCCAGGGTGCGGACCGCATGCGGGACTGGCTGCAGCAGCTCATCGAGGAGGCCGTCGACGCGCTCGACGGCACCCACTTCGACATCAGCGGCCCGCTGCGCCGCGTGGAGACCCGCATCGCCCCGGCGGGGACCGCCGCCGCGCCCTACTACAGCGCCCCCAGCCTTGACTTCAGCCGCCCGGGCCGGACCTGGCTGCCGCTCGCGAACGGCGACGCGGAGGAGCGGTTCCGCACCTGGCGGCTGGTCAGCACCTGGTACCACGAGGGTGTGCCGGGCCACCACCTGCAGCTGGCTTCGTGGACCGCCGCTCAGGAGCAGCTGTCGCGCTACCAGGTGACGCTGGGCGGGGTCAGCGCCAACGTCGAGGGCTGGGCCCTGTACGCGGAACGGCTGATGGACGAGCTGGGCTTCCTGACCGATCCCGGCCGCCGGCTCGGCTACCTGGGCAAGCAGATGATGCGCATCGCCCGGGTCATCGTGGACATCGGCATGCACCTGCGCGCCGTGATCCCGGCCGACTCGCCGTTCCACCCGGGCGAGCGGTGGACGCCCGAGCTGGCCACGGACTTCTACAGCGCCTACGTCGGCATGCCGCCCGCGGCCCGTGACAGCGAGATCGTGCGCTACCTGGGCCTGCCGGGCCAGGCGATCGGCTACAAGCTGGGCGAGCGGGCGTGGCTCGCGGGCCGCGGCGCGGCCCGGCGCCGGCAGGGGGCGGCGTTCGACCTCAAGGCCTGGCACATGGCGGCGCTGCGCCAAGGGTCGTTCGGGCTGGACGATCTGACGGAGCATCTGGCCGCGCTGTGACGCCGGTTCCCGGGTAGCCCCGGGTAGCGTGGGTCCGGCGACCCGCACCGGGGCCGCCGGACCCCGACCGACCGAGGAGGGCACGTGTCCAAGCCGCCGCTTCCCGAAGCCGCCGTGGAACTGCTGCGCAAGCCGAACCCCGCGGTGATCGCGACCCTGCGCTCCGACGGGCAGCCGGTCTCCACGGCCACCTGGTACCTGTGGGACGAGGGCCGGATCCTGGTCAACATGGACGAGGGCCGTCGCCGTCTGGAGCACCTGCGCCGCGACCCGCGGGTGACGCTGACGGTGCTGGACGACGGCAACTGGTACACCCACCTCAGCCTGATCGGCCGGGTGGCCGAGATCCGCGAGGACACGGACCTGGCCGACATCGACCGGCTGTCGCGCCACTACGGCGGCAACCCCTACTCGCAGCGCGACCGGCGCCGGTTCAGCGCGTGGATCGAGATCGAGCGCTGGCACGGCTGGGGCGCGGTCAAGGACAACGACCAGGCCGGCGGCCGCCGGACCATCGAGTAGCCCCCGGGCGCCGGGTGCGTGCGGCAGATCACGCCCGGAGAATTTGATTCACAAATTCCGAATTACTAGGTTCGGGCTCGTGAGGCTGACCAAGGGCACCGACATCGCGCTGCGCATCGCCATGCGCCTCGCGGTGGCGGAGGACGCGACGGGCGGCTCCGCGCCGACGACGCGTCAGGTCGCGGACGCCGTCGAGGTTCCGTACACGCACGCGGCCAAGGTCGTCAGCCGGCTCAGCGCGCTGGGCGTCGTCGAGGCCCGGCGCGGCCGGGACGGCGGGCTGGCGCTCACCCCCCTGGGGCGCCGGGCCTCCGTCGGCTGGCTGGTCCGCGAGCTCGAGGGCGTCGGCGACGTCGTCGGCTGCGAGGACGCGCCCGCCTGTCCCCTGCGCGGCCAGTGCCGGCTGCGCTCCGTGCTGCGCCAGGCGCAGGACGCCTTCTACCGCGCCCTGGACCCGTACACCGTGGACGAGTTGGTGGCCGGCCCGGTCGGGCCGGTACTGCTGGGCCTGGGGCGCAGACCCCAGGACTAGTCGTTCGCCCCGAGCACGGCCGTCCCCGGCCCACCCCTGCCCAAAAATACGCATCTCAGATTCATATTCACCCCAAGGGAGACACAGCACCATGCTGTCCAGCACCTCCGCGACCACCGTCCGGGCCACTCTGCCGGTCGTCGGCGCCGCAATCGGCGACATCACCGCGCGCTTCTACGACCGGCTCTTCGAGGCCCACCCCGAGCTGCTGCGGGACCTGTTCAACCGCGGCAACCAGGCGGCCGGCACCCAGCGCCAGGCCCTCGCCGGCTCGATCGCCGCCTTCGCCGGCTACGTGGTCGAGCACCCGGACGAGCGCCCGGACGCGCTGCTCGCCCGCATCGCCCACAAGCACGCCGCCCTCGGCATCCGGCCCGAGCAGTACCAGGTCGTGCACACGCACCTGTTCGCCGCCATCGTCGAGGTGCTGGGCGAGGCGGTCACCCCCGACGTCGCCGCGGCCTGGGACGAGGTCTACTGGCTGATGGCCAACGCCCTGATCGCGCTGGAGACCCGGCTCTACGACGGCGACACCGACGTGTTCCGCACCTGGACGGTCCGCGACCGCGTGCAGGAGACCGAGGACGTCGTCGCCTTCGAGGTCGCCCCGAACACCGGCCCCGCCCCCGCCTTCGAGCCCGGCCAATTCGTCTCCGTGCAGGTCGAACTCCCCGACGGCGCCCGCCAGATACGCCAGTACAGCCTGACCGGCGGCGACGCCGGATCGCTGCGCTTCTCGGTCAAGCGCGACGGCGAGGTCTCCCGCCACCTGCACGAGCACGCCCACCCCGGCACCGCGCTCACCCTGGGCCGCCCCTTCGGGCACGTCGTCCTCGACGGGGAGGACCGCCCGCTGGTTCTGGCCTCGGCCGGCATCGGCATCACCCCGATGGTCGGCATGCTGGAGCACCTGGTCGCCGCCGGCTCCCCCCGCGAGGTGCTGGTGCTGCACGCCGACCGCAGCCTGGACGCCCACGCCCACCGGCTCCACGTCGGGGACCTGGTCGGCAAGTTGGACCGTGCCGAGCTCCACGTCTGGTACCAGGACACGGTCGGCGACGAGGACGCCCACGCGGGCCTGCTCGACCTCGCCGCGGCCGGCGTCGCCGTGCCCGCGAACGCCGTCGCCTACCTGTGCGGCCCGGTGCCCTTCATGCGCGCCGCCCGGACCCAGCTGCTCGCGGCCGGCCTGCCCGCCGCCGACATCCGCTACGAGTCCTTCGGCCCGGACCTGGGCCTCGACTGACCGTCAACGGTCCTGCGCGAACAGGGGTTTGACGTCCAGCACCGGAGTGCCGTCGAGGGCTTCGAGACTGCGCAGTCCGGCGGATCCCTCCGGATCAGCCCGCGTCGTGCCCCCACCCCTTGGGGCGGGAGGCGCCCCAGGCGCGGCCGGATCCAAGGCGGCGGAGCGCCCTCGTACTGGAGGCACTTGGGCGCTTCGCCAACGCAGGGTGGGGGCACCTCCCGGCCGGAGGCTGGGGAGGGCGCGCCAGGCGGCACGGGCCCGGAAAGAACCGCCGGACAGGCCCTCGGGAGGCGGACCCGGTGCAAGCTGGTCGAGTTCGGCCGGTCCGGCGCGCGCGGGTCGCGAACACCCCGGCGAGCGGTCGCGCCTCGTCGCCGCGCGGATGCGCCGGGCCTCGTCGCCGCGCGGATGCGCCGGGCCTCGTCGCCGCGCGGATGCGCCCGCAGGACGCCGCGGTCGGCGCGGTCCAGCCAGGTCGGCACCCGCACCTCCAGCCCGGCTGTCAGACCCTCCAGCGCCGGCGCGTGGGCGTCGTCGAAGACGAGCCACGCGCCCGGCGCCCCCTCGTCCGCCTGGCGCGGCGCGGCCGCCCGGTCGGCCGGCGTGGACTCCCGCCGCCCGACGGGCCGCAGTGTGCGTCCGTCCCTGGGCACGCTCCTCTCTCCTGCTCCATCGCTCGGCTCTCCCACTCGGGCTCGGCGACGGAACCGGATGTGACGTTGCCGCCGTGTCCCCTCTTGCAGCAGGTACCCCCCTGGGGTATACAAGTGCGTACTATACCCCCTAGGGGTACTGACGACAGGGAACGGAGAAACACGATGTCCTGCTGCTCCACCACCGGCACCTGCACCACCTCCGCGGGCGTGACCACGCTCACCGTGGGCGCCGAGACCGCCTACCGGGTCAGCGGCATGACCTGCGGGCACTGCGAGCAGGCGGTCACGGCGGAGGTGTCCGCCCTCGAGGGCGTGACCGCCGTCCGCGCCGACGCCGCGACCGGCACCGTGCTCGTGACCGCCACCCGGGAGATCGACGAGGCCGCCCTGCGCGCCGCAGTCGACGAGGCGGGCTACGAGCTCGTCGGCCGGATCTGACCGGCGATCCTTCGACCAGTCCCCCGTTTCGAACCGCGCCAGGAGGCGTCATGACGACTGCTGTGGAACGTCAGCGAGTGGAACTGTCCATCGGCGGGATGACCTGCGCCTCCTGCGCGGCGCGGATCGAGCGCAAGCTCAACCGGCTGGAGGGCGTCGAGGCGACCGTCAACTTCGCCACCGAGAAGGCGCATGTCAGCTTCGCCCCCGGCGTCGCGGTGGCCGACCTGATCGGCACCGTGGAGAAGACCGGCTACACCGCCGAGGTGCCCCGGACCGAGCCCGGGCAGACCGACCCCGAGGAGGCCGACCCGGAGCTGCGGAGCCTGCGTCAGCGGCTGCTGGTCACGCTCGCGCTGAGCGTCCCGGTGGTGGTGCTGGCGATGGTCCCGGCGCTCCAGTTCACCTACTGGCAGTGGCTCTCCTTCGCCCTGACCGCGCCGGTCGTGGCCTACGGCGGATGGCCGTTCCACAAGGCCGCGTTCACCAACCTGCGCCACCGCTCGGCCACCATGGACACCCTGGTCTCGCTCGGCACCCTCGCCGCCTTCGGCTGGTCCGTGTGGGCGCTCTTCCTGGGCACGGCCGGCATGCCCGGGATGCGGCACGGCTTCGAACTGGCCGTCGGCACGGAGGACGCCTCCTCCAGCCTCTACCTGGAAGCCGCCGCCGGCGTCACCGCCTTCATCCTGCTCGGCCGCTACCTGGAGGCCCGTGCCAAGCGCCGCGCCGGTTCCGCTCTGCGGGCGCTGCTGGAGCTGGGGGCCAAGGATGTGGCCGTGCTCCGGGACGGCCGCGAAGTGCGGCTGCCCGTCGGCCTGCTGGCCGTCGGCGACCGGTTCGTGGTGCGCCCCGGCGAGAAGATCGCCACCGACGGGACGGTGGTCGAGGGCTCCTCGGCCGTGGACGCCTCCATGCTGACCGGCGAGTCCGTGCCCGCCGAGGTCTCCCCCGGCAGCGCGGTCACCGGCGCGACCGTCAACGTCGGCGGCCGCCTGGTCGTGGAGGCGGTGCGGGTCGGCGCGGACACCCAACTCGCCCGGATGGCCGCCCTGGTGGAGCGGGCCCAGAACGGCAAGGCCGCGGCCCAGCGGCTGGCGGACCGGATCTCCGCCGTGTTCGTCCCGGTCGTGCTGGTCATCGCCCTGGGGACGCTGGGGGTCTGGCTGGCCGTCAGCGGCGACGCGGCCGCCGCGTTCACGGCGGCGGTGGCGGTGCTCATCATCGCCTGCCCATGCGCCCTGGGCCTGGCCACGCCGACGGCGCTCATGGTCGGCACGGGCCGCGGGGCGCAGCTCGGCATCCTGATCCGCGGACCCGAGGTGCTCGAGTCCACCCGGGCGGTGGACACCGTGGTCCTCGACAAGACCGGCACGGTGACCACCGGAGCGATGACCCTGCTGGCCGTGCACGTCGCCGAGGGCGAGTCGGAGGACGAAGTCCTGCGCCTGGCCGGGTCGTTGGAGCACGCGTCGGAGCACCCGATCGCGCGGGCGGTCGCGGTCGGCGCGGCGGAGCGGGTCGGGGAGCTCCCACCCGTCGAGGGCTTCGACAACCGGCCGGGGCTCGGCGTGCAGGGCGTGGTCGACGGCCATGCCGTGGTCGCGGGGCGGGAGGCGCTGCTGGCGGACTGGGGACAGCACCTGCCCGAATCGCTGCAGGCTGCGAAACAGCGCGCGGAGCAGGCGGGCCGGACCGCGATCGCGGTCGGCTGGGACGGCCGGGCCCGCGCGGTCCTGGAGGTCGCCGACGCGGTCAAGCCGACCAGCGCTCAGGCGATCCGCGAACTGCGCGCCCTGGGGCTGACGCCGGTCCTGCTCACGGGCGACCACCGGGCGGTCGCGGCGGCGGTGGCCGCGGAGGTCGGCATCGACGCCGACCAGGTGATCGCCGACGTGCTGCCGGAGGACAAGGCGGCGGTGGTGGGCCGGCTGCAGAGCGAGGGCCGGGTCGTGGCCATGGTCGGCGACGGCGTGAACGACGCCGCCGCACTGGCCATGGCGGACCTCGGCCTGGCCATGGGCACCGGCACGGACGCCGCGATCGAGGCCGCCGACCTCACCCTGGTCCGCGGCGACCTGCGCACGGCAGCCGACGCGATCCGCCTGGCCCGGCGCACCCTGGGCACCATCAAGGGCAACCTGTTCTGGGCCTTCGGCTACAACGTCGCGGCCCTGCCGCTGGCCGCGGCCGGCCTGCTGAACCCGATGATCGCGGGGGCGGCGATGGCCTTCTCCTCGGTCTTCGTCGTCACCAACAGCCTTCGCCTGCGCGGCTTCCAGCCCCTGGGCGACACGGGCGCGGACACCTGATCCGCGAGCCCTCGCGGTAGCGTGGGCCCGTGACCTCCCCGCAGCGGCTGCCCCTGGCCGACGACCTGGGACAGCCGCTGCGGCCCGGCCCGGTCCGCAGCGTCGTCTCCCTGGTGCCTTCGCTGACCGAGGCGGTCGCCGTGACCGCACCCGGGCTGCTGGTCGGGGCGACCGACTGGTGCACGCATCCGGCCGGGCTGGACGTGGTCCGGATCGGCGGGACGAAGAACCCGGACACCGACCGGATCGCCGCTCTGGCGCCCGATCTGGTCGTGGCCAATGAGGAGGAGAACCGGCTCGCGGACCTGACGGCCTTGCGGGGAGCGGGAGTCCGCGTCTGGGTCACCCGGGTGCGCACCCTGGCCGAGGCCTTCCGCTCCCTCGACCGCCTGCTGACCGGAGCCTGCGGCCTGGACCGCCCCGACTGGCTCGACGGGGCCCGGGCGAGCTGGTCCAGGCTCCCCGTGCCGGTGGGCCCGGCACCGCGTGCCGTGGTGCCGATCTGGCGCCGGCCGTGGATGGTGCTCGGGCGGGACACCTTCGCCGGCGACCTGCTGCGCCGGCTCGGCGTCCACCAGCTCTACGCGGACCATCCCGACCGCTATCCGAGGATTCCGCTGCCCGAACTGCGCTCCTGCGGCGCCGACCTGGTCGTCCTCCCGGACGAGCCCTACCGCTTCACGGCCGGCGACGGCCCCGAGGCCTTCCCCGGCCTGCCGTCCGTGCTGCTGAGCGGCCGTCACCTCACCTGGTACGGCCCGTCCTTGGCGGAGGCGGCGACCCTGCTGCGCGAGCAGCTGGCCCGCCCGTTGCCGCCTGCGGCCTGGGCCGCCAGAGGGCGCTAGGCCTCCGCGCGGTCCGCCGTGGCGGCGCGCACCGCGGCCGCGTGGCGTGCGATCTCCACGGCGAGCTGCTGCGGCCGCCGCAGGTGCACGAGCACCAGCGGCTCGGTCTGGCCGTTCACCGCCAGCACGACCGCCGCGTGGCGGACGGACCACCGGGACCGGCCGCCGCTGACGTACTCGTAGTTCTCGTCGCGCGCCACGAACGCGACGTCGAGCACGTCCGCCCAGGCCACCGTCAGCGGCTCCGTGGCGGCCGCGACCCGCAGCCGGAGCGCGTCCGGCCACACCTCCACCGCCAACAGACCGGAGGAGGGCGGCAGTTGGCCGACGAGCCAGAGCGCCCCGATGACCACCGCGTCCACGACGAGGCCCTGCCACCAGATGCCGCGGCTCAGCAGCAGCCAGAACAGCGCGATGAGGCCGTAGCCGGTCCACTTCCGCACCGCCAGCGGAACGTAGCGGCGGCTGCGGTGGACGGCGACGGGCTCACCGCCGCGATCGTTCCCGGTCATCGTTCCTCCCCCGGCTTCGCCCAATCGTTTGGGCCAATCGTTTGGGCGAGATCATACGAGAGCGCGGAGCCCCCGCGCCAGAGCTCAAACCGCCTGGCAGCTCAGAGAAGTGACGGCCCGACAGGCCGCCCCGTGGAGTCACGGACGACCAGCACCGGCTCCAGCCGCTGCGACCGGGCCCGCTCCCCGCCGATTCGGCGCAGCAGTTCCCGCACCGCGACCCGGCCCTGCTCCACCATCGGCGAGCGGACGGTCGTGAGCGCGACCGGGAGCTCGGCCGCGACCGGAGTGTCGTTGAAGCCCGCGAGCGCGAGGTCCGCGCCGGGGCGCAGGCCGAGGTCGCGGGCCGCGCCGAGAGCACCGACGGCCGCCAGGTCGTTGACCGCGAAGAGCGCCCCCGGCCGGTCCTCCCGGCCGAGCAGGGCGGTGGCGGCGGCCCGGCCGCCCGCGGTGTCGAAGGCGCTGTGCCGCACCAGCGCCGGATCGACCGGGAGGCCCGCCTCGGCGTACCGGTCCAGGAACCCGGCCGCGCGGTCCACGCCGGTGCTGGCGAAGGGCTCGCCCGCCAGGCAGCCGACCCGTCGGTGGCCGAGCGCCAGGAAGTGCTCGGCCACCAGCCGCCCGCCCAGGTAGTCGTCGCAGGTGACCGCCGGATGGTCGGCCTCGCTGCGCCGGTTCACGAGCACGTACGGCACGCGCCGCAGCGCCGGGTCGTCCAGGGCGGCCCCGTCCAGGTGGGCGTCACCGATGAGGATGCCGTCCACGCGCCGACCGAGCACCATGGCGATGCGCTCGCGCTGCCGCACGGGGTCGTCCAGGGAGTTGGTGACGAAGGCGGCGATCCCGTGCCGGCCCGCCTCCTCCTCGATGCCCTCGTAGATGGTCGCGACGACGACCTCAGCCAGCCGCGGGAACACCACGCCGATGAGGTTGCTGCGCCTGGTGCGCAGGCTGGCGGCGTGCGGGTTCGGGCGGTAGCCCAACTCGTCCGCCAGCTCCCGGATCCGACGGGCCGTCAGGCCGGAGGCGGCGCGCCTGCGGTCGGTGTCCCGTCCGTTCAGCACCCGCGAGACGGTGGAGACGTCCAGGCCCAGCTGCTCCGCGATGGCCTTGAGAGTGACGGGTCGGCCCCCGGCGTCCGGCTCCGGGTCCGGTCCCGCCCCCGGCTCCGACTCGGCTGCCATGGCGGCCCTCCCCTGCTGCGCGGTCCTGCGGCGAACGCCCCATTCTGCCCGGCAGTGTCTCCCAGGTCACTTTCGAGCGCCGGATCGGCGAGTACGCTCACAAGGAGAAGGAGGTGGGGGGCCGAGCCGCGTGGAAGGAGGCCACGATGCCGGCAGTGAGCGGCGAGTCGTCCGCCGGCGGAGCCATGCGCCCGGTGCCGGTGGACGTGCAGGTCGAGACGGAGGTGCCAGGTGTGGTCGTCTGCCGCCTGGCGGGCGAGCTGGACCTCGACACCGTGGACGGGGCCGAGGCCGCGCTGCTGGAGGCGCTCCCGCCGGGCGGCGTGCTGATCGCGGACCTGGGCGGCATCGCCTTCTTCGACTCGACGGGCGTGAACCTGCTGCTGCGGGTACGCCGGGAGGCCCTGGAACGGGACTGCGAGTTCCGGGTGGCCTGCCTGTCCGAGCGACTGCTGCGGATCTTCGAGATCACCGGCGTCGACCAGATCCTCCCCTTCTACGGCTCCCTCGCCGAGGCCCGCGTCGGCGGCTGAACGGGTTTCGCCGCCGTCCGCGCGGGCAGTCGCCCGGGATCGGTGGAGAGGGAGGCGAGCCGGTCATGCCCCGCCCGAACGACGAGATCGCGGCCGTGCTCCAGGAGTACGCCGACCTGATGGCGATCACCGGCGGCGACGCCTTCAAGGTCCGGGCCTACGAGAAGGCGGCCCGGGCCGTCGCCGGGTACCCGGAGGACGTGTCCCGGCTCGACGAGACGGGCCTGCGCGCCATCCCGCAGGTGGGCCGGTCGATCGCGGACAAGGTCGTGGAGTACCTGCGCACCGGCACCATCGCCGCCGTCGAGGAGGCGCGTGCCCGGATCCCGGCGGGCGTCCGGGAGTTGACGGCCATTCCGACGCTGGGGCCGAAGCGGGCCCAGCAGCTCCACGAACGCCTGCACGTCAGCTCGGTCGCCGAACTCGCCGACGCCATCCACCAGGGGCGGCTGGAGGACCTCAGGGGCTTCGGGCCCAAGTCCGCGGAGAACCTGTTGCACGGCATCGCGCTGCTGCAGCAGTCCGGCGGCCGGGTGCTGCTGGACACCGCCACGGAGACGGCCGAGGAGGTGCTCGCCGAGCTGTCGCGGATCACCGGCTGCGTCCGCTGCGGGTACGCCGGCTCGCTGCGCCGGATGCGCGAGACCGTCGGCGACATCGACCTGCTGGTGGCCGCCGAGGACTCGGCCCCCTTCATGGAGGCGTTCACCGCGCTGCCGCACACCGCCGAGGTCATCGCCCGCGGCGGCACCAAGACCTCCGTCCGCACCACCACTGGTCTGCAACTGGACCTGCGGGTGCTGCCGCCCGACTCCTGGGGCGCCGGACTGCAGTACTTCACCGGTTCCAAGGCCCACAACATCGGCCTGCGCACCCTGGCCCTGCACCACGGCCTGAAGCTCTCCGAGTACGGGCTCTTCCAGGCGGAGAGCGGCAGGCCGGTGGCCTCCCGCACCGAGGAGGAGGTCTACGAGCGCCTCGGCCTGCCCTGGATCCCGCCTCCGCTGCGCGAGGACCGCGGCGAGATCACGGCCGGGCTCCACGGTGAACTGCCGCAGCCGGTCCGGCAGGAGGACCTGCGCGGCGACCTGCACACGCACACCGACCTCACCGACGGCCTCGCGGGGCTGGAGGAGATGGTCGCGGCCGCCGCCCGGCTCGGCTACTCCTACTACGCCGTCACCGACCACGCCCCGAACCTGTTCATGCAGCGGATGACGGACGAGAAGATGCTCGCCCAGCGCGAGCGGCTGCGTGCCCTGGACGGCGCCGGCCGCGGACGGCGGATGCGGCTGCTGCACGGCACCGAGCTCAACATCGACCCCGAGGGCGGAGTCGACTGGCCCGAGGAGTTCCTGGCCGGCTTCGACCTGTGCGTGGCGTCCGTGCACTCGCACTTGACCCTGAGCCGCGCCGAGCAGACGCGGCGGCTGGTGCACGCGTGCGAGAACCCGTACGTCAACATCATCGGACACCCCACCGGGCGGCTGATCGGCAGGCGCCCCGGCATCGACGCCGACCTCGACCAGGTCTTCGCCGCCTGCGCCCGCACCGGCACCGCCCTGGAGATCAACGCCCAGCCGGACCGCCTCGACCTGCGCGACGAGGACATCCTGAGGGCCCGTCGCCACGGCGTCGTCTTCGCCGTGGACAGCGACGCCCACACGATCGGGGCCCTGGGCGCGATCCGCTACGGCGTCGCGACCGCCCAACGCGGCTGGCTGACCAAGGACGACGTCCTCAACGCCTGGCCGCTGACCCGCCTGCGCCGCTTCCTCCTGGCCAAGCGGACCGTCCACGCCTGAAGCCGCGCGTGACCCGCTCCGCTCCCGCCCGGCGGCCCGGCCGGGGTGCGCCACAACCTGGTCCACCTGACGGCGGACCAGCAGATCGGCAGCCACGCCGAGCCCGACCTGGACGTCCTCCTGCTACCGCTCCCGCCGATCCGACGCGCCCGACGCGCCCGGCACTGAACACCCCCGCACCATGACCACCGGACCCGTCCCCGCCCCCACCGCCGCCGTGCCCAGGACGCCGACGTCGAGGCCACCGCCCGCCGCACCAGCAAGGGCGTGACGGTCCGCGCGTTCCCGTACGTCATCGCGCTGCACGTCTTCGCGCTCTTCGTGCTGCTGGTGTTCTACCTGGGCAACCACCGCGACTGAGCCGACGGCTGCGGCCGCTCAACCCGCCGCCGTGCCGAACCACCGGAGCAGCGCCCGGCGCAGCCCGTCCTGCTCGTCCCCGACCCACGCCACGTGGCCGTCGGGGCGCAGCAGCACGGCGGTCGCGTCCAACTCGTCACTCCCGTCCACGACTTGGTCCACCCGGTCGCCCCAGCCCTCGACCGACAGCTGCCCGCCCTGGTCCAGCAGCAGGCCCCGGCCGCGGTGCATCAGTGCGTAGAGGCGTCCCCGCTTCAGTTCGACGTCCCGCAGCCGACGCCCCACCAGCTCGCCGCCCTCGACGTCGCCCCCGTCCCCGCCTGCTGCGAAGTCGTAGCGCACGCCCACGCCGGTGATCATCTCCGTGACGTACCGGTTCACGTCCTCGAAGTCCATCAGCGTCGCGAACAGCTCGCGCAGGGCCGTCGCCCCGGGGTCGGTCCCGAGCAGCGTGATCCCGGCGCGAGTGGTGTCCAGCACCCGCGCCCCCACCGGGTGGCGTTCGGCGTGGTAACTGTCCAAGAGCCCTTCCGGCGCCCAGCCGTTGACGGCGGCGGCCAGCTTCCAGCCGAGGTTGAAGGCGTCCTGCACCCCGAGGTTCAGCCCCTGCCCCCCGACCGGCGGGTGCACGTGGGCCGCGTCCCCGGCGAGGAACACGCGGCCCACCCGGTAGCGCTCGGCCTGCCGGGTGGCGTCCCCGAACCGGGAGAGCCAGCGCGGCGAGTGCGCCCCGAAGTCGGTACCGGCGACGGCCCGGAGCCGCCGCCCGGACTCGTCCAGGGTCGGCGGGGGCGNGTCGTCCGGTCCTCCGACACACCGTCGGCCGGCACGATGACGCGGTACAGCCCGTTCTCCTGCAGCCCTGCGCCGAACCGCAGTTGGACCTTCCTGACCTCCGCGACCACGGCCGCCACCGTCTCCGGAGCCTCCGCCAGCTCCATCTCCCCGAGCAGCGTCTCGACGGTGGCCGGCTCCCCGGGGAAGGCGACGCCGAGCTGCTTGCGCACGGTGCTGCGCCCTCCGTCGCACCCGACGAGGTAGCGCGCCCGGAGGCGCTCGCCGTCCGCCGTCTCGACGGTCACGCCCTCCTCGTCCTGCTCCAGCGCCACGAGCTCCCGGCCGCGCCGGATCTCCGCACCGAGTTCGAGGGCTCGCTCCTCCAACAGCCGCTCGGTGACCGGCTGCGGCGTCGCGAGGCCGTACGGATGCGCGGTGTCCACCCCGTGCGGCCACGGCTTGACGATGCCGGCGAAGAGGCCGCCGACCTGGAACTTCTTACTGACCGCCAGAAACCGCTCCAGCAGCCCCCGCTGATCCATCACCTCCACGCTGCGCGCGTGCAGCCCCTGGCCCCGCGACTCCCCGCTCCGCTCGGCCAGCCGCTCCAGCACGGTCACCCGCACCCCGTGCAGCCGCAGCTCACTCGCCAGCATCAGCCCGGTCGGCCCGCCGCCGACCACGGTCACGTCAATCATCAGCACCCCGCAGAGCCGTAGAAGCGGACGGGACGGGATGTCCGTCCCGAGAAGTCTGCACAACACCCATGCGGTGCTGGGCCGGTCATTCTGCGACACGCCCGGGGCCTTGCGGCAAGCCCTCCCCCGAGAGGTACGTTGAGAGTGGCAAGGAGTCGGCAGCACCCGTCCTGGCATCCCCTTTCGGCTTCTCGACGTCGGCGACGACTGGGGCGCGCTAGGATCGCCGGATCGTCAACGCGGCCCGCCGGGCTTCCGCTTCAGGACATGCCCCCACCCGCACGGTTCCTTTCGTGCTGCCTGGGAGCAAGTCTTGCTGTTCCGCGCCTCCGCCGCCGAGCACCTTGCGGGAACGCTGAACCTCCGGCTGGTGGAGGAGTTCACGCACCTCCACGGGCACCGTCCGAGCCCTTCCGAGGTCCGCTCCTGGGGGCGCAGCCTTCCGGCGCTGCTCCAGGCGGTGAACGACGCCGGGCTCGGCCAGGTGGAAGTCCTCGTCGAGTACGCGCTGCCGCTCAACAGCCGCCGCGCTGACGCCGTCCTCGCCGGCGAGCATCCGGAGACCGGCGAACCGTGTGCTGTTTGCCGCGGGTGGCGGTGGGCAGGGCGCGTCCCATGGTGAGCGTGGTGTGCGAGCAGGCGGTCCGGTTCCCGGCGCTGTGCGGGGGCTGGCTCTGTCAGCCCTTCGTGCACTGGAGGTACCCGCCCGATCAGGTGCAGGCCCTGCTCCCGGCCGGGCTGCGGGTGGACACCTGGGACGGGGTCGCGTGGGTGGGCCTGACCCCGCTGCTGATGACCGACATCAGACCGCTCGGGCTGCCCAGCCTGCCGCTGACCCGACGCTGGTGCACCTTCCCGGAGACGAACCTGCGGACGTACGTACGCGGTCCGGACGGGCGCCAGGGGCTCTGGTTCCTGTCGATCGACGTGTCCAGCGCCGTCACCGCGGCCGCCACCCGGGCGCTGTCGGGCGCGCCGTACCACCTGGCGGATCTCTCCGTCACCGGCGACGGAACCCGCTGGTCCTACGCAGGTACGCGCCGGGGCGGCAGGCCGGGCTACCGGCTCCGGATCCGGGTCGGACGGCCGGTGTCACCGACCGGGCGCGAGGCCTGGCTCACCTCGCGCTGGCGCGCCTACACCCGCCACCTCACCGGCCTGCTGGTCACACCCGTCCAGCACGAGCCCTGGCCCCTGGCCGAGGCCGTGATCGAGGAACTCGCGGAGGACCTGACCGAGGCCGCAGGCCTGCCCGCCCCAGCAGACGACCCCATCGCCCACTTCTCCCCCGGCGTCCACCGCGTCCGGCTCGGCCGGCCGGCGCTGCCCGCCGCGGTCGGCGCGGTCGGCGCGACGGCCGATACGACCCGTCAGACGCGGTGAGCACGCAGGCGTGCCCCGGCCTTCTGCCCGCCCGGCACCGTCGGGGCTTGCCCGTGGCCTCAGGTCAGGAAGAGGGCCGCGCCGTCGCGGCGGCTGCGCCGGGCGCGCCAGGCGAGGACGGCGATGGCCGCGCCGAGCCAGCAGGCGCCCACCGCGGCCTCCTGGGCCGCCGCGACGGCTGTGCCCATTCCCGCCGTCCCCGCGAGGACCTGACGGATCGCCAGCAGTCCGTGGGTCATCGGCAAGCCCTGGGCGACCAGGCCCAGCACCCCCGGCAGGGCGCTGCGGGGGACCTCGGCACCGCAGAGGATCATCATCACCGTCAGCGTGGCGTTGGAGACCACGTTGCGCAGGTCCGCCGCCGACAGCACCAGTGAGCCCAGGCAGAGGCCGAGGCAGTACGTGGTCATCGCCACCAGGGTCAGCAGCAGGACGGTCAGCGCCACCGAGGCGAGCGACAGAGGCAGCCCGCTCAGCGGGCCGAGGATCAGGATCGCGCCCAGACCGCAGGCGACGCCGTCCGGCAGCCAGAAGAGGCTGCGCCCGGCAAGGACCAGCGAGGGGCTGCTCGGTGAGGCCACCAGCAGCGGCAGTGTGCCGTTCTGGAGTTCCCAGGTGGTCGACGCGGTGGCGAACAGGCCGTGCAGTGCGACCAGCACGACCGCGTTGCCGATGAGCAGGTAGTGGGCCTGGGCCGGGCCCAGCAGGCTGCCGAAGGTGGTGAAGAACAGCACCTGCGCCAGCATCCGCACGAACCAGCCGAACAGCCAGGTCCGCCAGGTGAAGACGGCACTGTGGTCCGCGGAGCCCGCCCGGACGGCGAACCAGAGCACCTGAAGCCGACGATTCATCGAAGTCCCACCGTTCCGGTCTCCCGCACCATCCGCACCACCCGGGCCAGCACCCACCACCCGCCCAGTCCGGCCACCGCGCCCAGGCCGAGCACGACCGCGATCCGCCAGGCCGCTCCGGTCAGCGGCGCGGGGCTCAGCGCGGCGCGGAGCAGGTCCGAACTCCAGGACAGGTAGATCAGCCGGCCGAGCGGGTGGGTCCACTGCGGCAGCCGGTCCAGCGGCACGAAGACGCCGCCGAGGAGCATGAAGGGATAACTCAGCGAGTTCTGGAAGGTGCGCGCGGTCCGGGTCGCCACGAACAGAGCCGCCATCAGACAGGCCGACCCCGCGGTCGCGACGGCGGTGGCGAGCAGCCCGAGCACGAAGACGACCGGGTGGTGCACCTGCGGGACGATGCCGAAGCCGAGCCCGGCGACCACCGCGACCTCCACGACGGTCAGCAGGCTGATGCCGGTGGTCACCCAGACCCGGCTCAGCACGATGCTCGCGAACCTGGTGGGCGCCGCGATCACCAACTCCAGGGTGCCCAGGGTGCGGTCGGAGTCGACGATCTCGCCCGAGATCAGCATGGCCATGCTCCACACCGCCATCAGCACCGGTGCCAGCAGGCCGTAGGCGAGCAGCTCGGGATTCCCGCTCTGGCGCACCAGCAGCAGGAAGACCGCGGCCAGCAGGGGCGTGCGGACGAGGTCCAGCAGGTAGTCGCGGTGGGTCAGGACGAGCCGTCCCTGGAAGCGCCCCGCGGCGGCGAGCAGGCTCATCCGGTCACCGCGTCCCGGTCTGCGCCGTGGTGCACCAGCCGCAGGTAGACCTCCTCCAACCCGGGCAACTCCGTGCCCACGTCGGTGACTCCGGCCGCCACGACCAGTCCCAGCACACTGCCGATGTCCTCCCGGTCCGCGACCGAGACCAGGGCGGAGCCGTCCTCCTGGCGGTTCACCCCGGTCACCCCGGGCAGGCCCGCCACGGCGGCGAGCAGCTCGTCGTCGGCCCGGACCCGGATGCGTTCGTGCCGCGAGACGAGACGCGCCAGCGTCCTCGGGGCCTCGGCCGCGACCACGCGCCCATGGTTGATCATGGTGACGCGGTCGCAGAGCGTCTCGGCCTCGGCCAGGTCGTGCGTGGCCAGCAGCACGGTCCGGCCCTCTGCGGCGATCTCCCCGATCATCTCCCGCAGTTGACGGGCCGCCAGCGGATCCAGGCCGTTGGTCGGCTCGTCCAGCAGCAGGACGCGGGGGTTCGCCAGCATCCCCCTGGCCAGGTGCAGCCTCTGGCGCATCCCGACCGAGTAGGTCTCGACCCGGTGGTCGGCCCGCTCCGCCAGGCCGAAGTCCTGGAGCAGGGTCTGCGTCCGCTCGCGGCCGGCCGCCGTGCCCATCCCGTAGAGGGCCGCCCAGTAGCGGAGGTTCTGCCGGGCGGTGAGCCGGGGGTAGAGGCCGCGCTCGCCGCCGAACACGATGCCCAGCAGGGGCCGTACCTTGCGGTACTCGGTGACCAGGTCGTACCCGAGGATGCGGGCACTGCCCGACGTCGGCAGGAGCACCGTGGAGAGGATCTTCATCAGGGTGCTCTTGCCGGCTCCGTTGGGGCCGAGTAGACCGTGCACCTCCCCCTGCTCGACCCGGATGGAGACGCCGTCCAGGGCGGTGACACCCTCGCCGCGTCTCGCCCGGTACTCACGTCGGAGCTCGCTGGAGTCCACGGCCGCCACCGACCGGTCCGGCTCACCGGCGTTGTTGTGCATCACGATCCCCTCCGCCGGCTCCCGGCCGGTCTCCGATCCTGCGAGTGGCCTACACGGCCGTGTTCGAACGTGCCCCGCTGCCGGCACCGACCTCGTCGAGCCACTCCTGCCGCGCGGCGCCTGCGACAAGGAGGAAGGGACCAAGGGGAGTTCGGGCGAGCAGATGGCGCCCTCGCCGCTCCAGGCCGAAGTCCGCGGAGGCGGGGCCGTCGAGGGGGACGCCGAAGAGGGGCAACCCCAGGTCGAGCACCCGCAGTGGGCCGGGCCACCGTTCCAGCAGGTCCGAGGCGAAATCGGCCAGACGCCCGTCCTCGGCCTCGATCCCGGTCCGCGCCAGCCGGGCGAGCCCTCGGACCGGGTGGCTCTCACGGCGGACCGCACGCAGGGCCCGGAGCGCACGCTCGCGGACGGCCGCAGCCCGCGTACCGGGGAGGGTGACGGCGGGTCGCCAGCCGAGTCCGCGGATACGGCTGACGGCTTCCCGCCACTCGGGCCAGAGTCCGGCCCGGCCGAGATCCGCCCGCAGCTGCTCCGCGCCCGCGGCGTCCAGGCCGCGCAGCAGGAGGACGAGGTCGAGCAGGTCACGCGAACGGAAGGGACGTTCCCAGCGTTCGGCCACGAGAGCGACGGCGCTGGTGGCCAGGGCCGAGCGCGCAGGTCGCGTCAACTCCCGTGCGGGGGCCCGCAGATCGGTGACGATCTCGGCGGTGACCAGGCCGACCGCGAACGGCTCCGGCCCCGAGGGGGCCATCGGGTCGGCCGGATCGCCGGCCGGAGAGATGCCGGAAGCTTTCCGGAACTCCGCGAACAGGTGGTGCGGCACGGAGTCACCGGGCCGGGCAGGGCCGACCGTGAAGGCCTCCAACTCCCAGCCACCATAGGCCAGTTGGTTGGCACAGGCCCAGAAGTCGGCGTAACCCGGGCAGACCACGTCCAGGTCTCCGGCCGAGCGGAGCACTCCTGGCGGGTAGAGGGCGGCGACGGCCAACCCTTTGAGCAGCACGGCATCCGGCGCGCACCGCCGGAGTTCGCCCCAGATCCGCCCGTAGGCCGCAACGCGCTCCCGGGAGGCGGCGAGTTCCGCGATCTGGGCCTGCGTGAGATCCCGGCCCTCCGCCTCCCACAGACTCAGCAGGGTCGCGGCGAGCTTGTGCCGGGCGGACCGGGCGCGTCGCAGGAGTTGTTCGTCGTCGAGCCCGGGTGGCGCGTCGAGCAGCCGGAGCACCGTCGCCGTCGTCACCTCGGCCGATCCTGGTGCTGTCCCCGGGCGCCACGTCCCGTGAGGTCCCACGAAGCCCCTTGCGTGTCGCTGTAGGTGTGCTCGGGCCCGGAGTCCACTGCCGGCCTTCCCCGGACCCGATCTCATGCCACGTGTCGGCGGTACTACTTGCGCGACTTCGTGCGGACTCGAACCCTCTTCGCTGCGACCATGGGAAACTCCCTTCTTGATCTGCACGGTTCAGAAGACGGCATCAGGGTAATCCCCCGCACCGGAGCATGACAATGGCCCGGCGGCACGGCAGGAATTCAGGAAACGGAGCGTCAGACTTCCATGTCCGTAAAGAGCTTGCTCGCCCCTCCATTCACCTACGATCCAGTTCGCCACGAGATGTATCGACATGATGTCTACTTCCGCGAAATGGCCGCCCTGGTGGAACAACGGCCGCGCCAGGACGTCGAGCGCATGCTCTGCGGGAGCAGCTTCGTCATGTTCAAGCCCGACGCGGTCGTCGGTCGCCGTATCGAACCCGCCCTCGACTTCCTGGCCGCCCACGGCTTCCGTCCGACCGGGTTCGCCACCGTCCCGGTCGACGCGCGCGCCCACCGGGAGCTCTGGCGCTACCAGCTCAACGCCGCCCCGTTGACGATCATCCGGACGGTGGACCTGATCCTCGAGTCGGGGCCCTGCCTCCTCGTCGCCCTGCGCGACGACCGCCGACCGCACCCTGCCGGGGTCGCCGCGGCGGTACGGCTCGCGGAGCTGAAGGGCTCGTCCCGCAACCGTGCCGCCGGGGGCGCGTCGCTGCGCCGCGCCCTGGGCTGCGAACTGCTCTGCCTCAACTTCCTGCACGCGCCTGACGATCCGTCGGACCTGCTCCGGGAACTGGGCGTGCTCGTTCCGCGGCAGCGACGGGCGGCCGTCCTGGACCTGCTGCTCGGGGAACCGTCCGCGACCTGTGGCGAGGAGCTGACCGCCGCCGTCGCCGAGCTCTACGCCGCGCATCCCGCCCATCCGCTGAGCACGCCGCCCCGTACCGCGGCGTCCCGCCTGACGGGGCAGCAGATCAGCGCCAGACTGGCGGAGTTGGCGGAAGCCGCGGAGCACGCGGACGCCGCGACGGCGGCGGGCCACCGCGCGCGGTGGGACCGTATCGTCGAGGCGGCCCGCCTCGTCGACGGCCTGGGTTCCGAAGGCGCCCCACTGATCGGGCCGCCCCCGGGTACCCGGCCCGACCACCGGCCTCCGGGCGGCGAAGCGACGCCGCCCGCCCCGCAAGCCGATTGAGAGGATCTGCATGGAAGGCATCACGTTGCACGGACCCGCGGACGGGGAGGGGCCGCCGCGCCGGTACGGGCCCGTCTCCCGCGTGGCGGTCCTGTCCGACATCCACGGGAACGTCCCGGCGCTGCGAGCCGTGCTCGCCGAACCCGAGGTGCGTGCGGCCGAACTCGTCGTCCTCTGCGGGGATCTGACCTGGGGGCCGGAGCCGCAGCAGACCTACGAGCTGCTGGCCGGCCTGGGGGACCGCGCCGTGGGAGTGCGCGGCAACGCCGACCGCTACGCGGCCGAGATCGCCGCCGGCGTCCGCGAACCGGCCGCGGAGCGCGAGTCCTGGATTCCGGCCCGGCACAGCCAGGAGGCCGCGGCCTTCCTGGCCCGGCTGCCGTTCAGCCTGGTCGTGGACGTCGACGGGCTGGGGCCGGTCCGGTTCTGCCACGGCTCTCCCCGGAGCGACCACGAGCTGGTCACACCGGGCACCCCTGCCTCCCGGTTCGCCGAACTGGCCGCGGCCGTCGCGGAGTCCACCATCGTCACCGGGCACACCCACCTCCAGTTCGACCGCGTGGTGGCCGGAAAGCGCAGCGTCAACCCGGGCAGCGTGGGCCTGCCCTTCCACGAGGGGGAGGTCGGCACGGCGTACTGGGCCATGCTGGGTCCTGACGTCCTCCTGCGGTCGACCAGCTACGACGCGGCGGAAGCGGTGGCACGGGCACAGGCCGCCGGCGACCCGGGCGGCGAGCGTTTCGTCGGCACCCTGCTCCGGCCGCCCACGCCGGCTGAGATCATCGCCGACGCGGAGGCCCGAATTTTCGCCAATTGACGCCGAGTAATACGGGATTTCCTCTCGACGGCAGTCGCACCGATTTCTATTGACAACCCGGCCTGAGCCGTGTTGACCTGTCCCCGCAAAGCGCACTGCACGTTTCTCCGAGGAGGATTCATGCAAAACGCCCAGCTCGCTCCCCAGCCGACCACGACCAGGACCGTCACGGCCCCGGTCATGCTGCTGCCCCGCCTCGTCGAGCGGATGATCGCCGACCGCCAGGCCGTGCACATCGCCAAGTTCCGCACCACCTGCACCGACTGCGTTCCGAACTACTGAACCTCGGGGCACGAGTCGGCGGGCGTACGACTGCGCCCGCCGACCTTCGCGTGCTGCCCGAGGTCGTCGCGCGGAGCCTGCGGGCGGCCGGCCGCGGGGTGATCGTCCTGGCCCTGGACGGTCTGTCCCACGAAGTGGCGGCGGAGACTCTCCGGCACGCGCACCTGCGCCCCCTGCGGTCCACCTTCCCCAGCACCTCGACAACGGCATGGCTCACCTCGGTCACGGGAGTACCGGCGAGCGAGCACGGTGCCGTCGGAATGGTCTACCGCAGCCCGGGCGCCGCGTCCGTCACCCACCTCGTCACCGGCCGGAGCATCGGCTTCGGCGACAGCCAAGCGGCGGATCCTGCAACGGAGTTGGTCGTGCCGAGGGCAACCGTGTTCGATCTCGCGACCGCTGCCGGGAGGCCGGCCCACGTGCTGGGCGCGGAGCTGGAACGCCTGTCCGGCGCCTGGGTCGAGGCGCTGCTGCACGGCGCACGGCTGCTCCCCTCGGCCGCCGATGGGCTCCGTACCGACCCCGTCGAGGTCGCCGAGCGCTCCGTCCGGGACGTCGATGCCGCGCTCGTCCAGGTGTGCCACCGCGCGACGGCGCCGGGACTGCTCTGGGTCTACGTCAATCTCGACGAGCACATTCACCGCCACGGCCACGACGGCCGGCTGCGCCGGGCCCTAGCCCTGCTCGACGCCGCGGGGGACCGCTGGGCCGAGGCGGGCTGGACCGCGCTGGCCTACGCCGACCACGGCCAGAGCCCGGTCGCACCTCGCGAGCAACTCCAGGATGCCTGGCGGGACTTGGACAGTCCGGCGTGGTGCCGCATGCCGGCGGGCGGTGCCGGCCGGGTGCGTTGGATGCACCCCCGGCCGGGGCGCCGGGATGAACTGGCCGAGCGCCTGGCCGACACTCTCGGCCGGCATGCCCTGGTACTCAGCCCGGCGGACCTGGAGGCGCGCGGCCTGCTGACGGCCACGGACACCGTCCTCGACCGGATCGGCGAAGTGGTGGCCGTGGCGACCTCCCCCAGCTTCCCCGTTCCGGATCCCTCCCTCTCCTTCGAACACGGGGCCTGCTCGGCCGAGGAGACCACCGTGCCGCTGGCGGGCTGGGGTTCCGCGCTCACGACGGCGGTCCCCTGACCCTCCGGAGCCGCCGTCCTCCGCCCGTCCGCCGTCCCCGTTCCTGTGCTGTTCCTGTTCTGCGTCCGTCCTTCGTTCCCCGTCACCAAGGAGCACGTGTGAGCACGGTAGTCTTCCGCAACAAGACCGGTGGTTCCGAGACGCTTCCGGCGGCACCGGGGCAGAGCCTGCTGGACGTCATGCGCGTCCACGGCATCCCCGGCAACGCCGTGCTCGCCTACCGGAACGGGCAGTTGGTGCCCGAGTCGACGGTCGTGGTCGAGCCGGGCGACGTCATCGAGCTGCGCCAGGTGCGGCACTACGACCTGGACGTGGTACGCCGTCCCAAGGACCACACCTATGCGACCCCGGACCCGGTCTACACCAAGTCGATCCTCTTCGACCACGGCGGCACGCTGGAGCGACGCACCGAACAGCTGACCGCCGACTCCTTCGTCGAGTACGTCGAGGAGACCTTCGTCCAGAGCATCGCCTCGGGCGGGACCATGCGCGGCGGCGACCGGATCGTGATCGGACTCTCCGGCGGCCGGGACAGCGTCGCCTACCTCAAGCTGCTCGAGCGCACCCGCGGCCGGTGGCCCGCGATCGACATGACGGCGGTGACCATCACCGGCCTGCCGGACTGGGAGGAGCCGGCCACCTTCCAGGCCGCCCTGGACGCGTGCGCGGGCCTCGGGATCGGACACGTCATCGTCACCGCCGAGGAGGTGGCCGAACTCTTCCAACTGCGGGAGCCCTTCGTCGACCTGATGAACCGGGTCGTCGCCGGCGAGCACCGGAACATGAACATGGTCATCGGGCACCAGGTCCTGCGGCGCATGCTGGAGCGTGAGGCCGGACGGACCGGCGCCAACGTGGTCGCCTTCGGCTTCAACGCCGACGACCTGGTCGCCAGCATGGTCACCTGGTTCACCACCGGCTACCGCATGGGCGGCATCCCGGTGCGCGAACTGGGCGGCATGCGCTACGTGTTCCCGCTCTACCGCATCACCAAGAAGGAACTCACGCTCTACCTGGAGCTGGTGGCGCCCGAGCTCAACCGGCAGGGAGCCCCCGGCCGGTTCACCACCGGTCCGGACGAGCGCTCGCTGGCCTACGCCATGGCCGACCACCTCTACGACCTGTGGCCCGGCATCGACTACTACGTGTTCAACGCCTTCGAGAACGTGCAGCGGTCGCTGCTGCCCGCGGTGGAGGATCACTGCCGCAACTGCGGTGGCACGTACGTGCTGATGGAGGGCGCCCCCAACCCCGCCGGGCTGTGCGACGTCTGCGGGTTCCTCGGCCGCCAGGAGGCGCTGCGGAGCGACGCGGGATGACCTCCCCCTGGTACCGGGACTTCTTCACCGAAGCCTTCTGGGCCGTGGCCCGGCACGAGTACACCGCGCAGCGGACGGAGCAGGAGACGGAGTACCTGGCCGCCGTGCTGGACACAGCGGCCCCGGGCCGTCGCGTCCTCGACCTGGGCTGCGGAACCGGCCGGCACTCCGTCGCCCTGGCCGCACGGGGGTTCCGGGTCACCGGGATCGACGTGAACGGCCGGTCCTTGCGGCAGGCACGGGCGGCGGCGGAGGCGGCGGAGGCCGTCCCGGCCGCTGTCGGCCCCCCGGCCTGGGTGGAGCTCGACCTGCTGCGCGAACTTCCCTGGCCGGTCGGCGAGTTCGACGCGGTGATCTGCGTCCAGTCGTTCGGCTGGGGCAGCGACGCGCAGCAGCTCCGCATGCTGCGGGAGGCCCACCGGGTGCTCGCGCCGGGCGGGTTGCTGATCCTGGACCACTCCAGCGTGCTCGGTCTGGCCGGGCGCTACCAGGCCGAGGCGACCTTCGAGACGGAGGGCCTGCGGGCGGACTTCCACCGCCGGTACGACGTGACCACCGGACGGAGCGCGGGTGCGATCGACGTCCGGAGGGACGACCGGCCGACGGTGGTGATCCGCGACGACGTCCGGCTCTACACCCCGGCCGAGATCGCCGGGCTGCTGGAGCGGGCGGGTTTCGCGGTCGAGCAGGTCGACGCCGAGTTCACCCGGGGCCGGGTACCGGACATCGACTCACGCTACGTGCAGTTCCTCGCCAGGAAGCGGTCCGCACCGCCGGCCGCGATCGGTTCCTGGCAACAGGCGTCCCCCAGCCGGGAAGGGAGCCGGAACCGGGACGCCAGCGACCACAGGGACCACGACCGGGATCCGAACCTGGATCTGCGCTGGACCCCGGACGAGTTCGACTTCGTCCGCGAGGCGGTCGAGCGGGCCTTCGACGGCCTCACCCCCGACGCGGCGCGCGCCTACCACGTGGCCGACCCCTTCGCGGCGGAGCAGGCGGCGCCGGTCCTGTCCGCGCACTTCGGCGTCGACCTGCCGCCCGCCTGCGTCACCGCCGGCTCCGGTGCGACGGGCCTGCTCCAGGCGCTCGCCGCCCTGGCCGTTCCCGGTCCGGTGCTGCACCTGGCCGGCGGCCACCCGGATCTCCCCCGGTGGGCGGCGCAGCTCGGCGTCGCCGTCGTCAGGAGCTCGCCCGGCCGCCTGGTCGAGCACCTCGACCGGCACACGCCCGCGCTGCTGGTGCTGGACCGGCCGTCGGTCACGGGCGTCCTCCAGGACCCCGCCGCCGTGGAGGAGCTGGCCGCCGCGGCCCGGTCGCGGGGAACGGTCGTCGTCCTGGACGAGGCCTACGCGAACTATGCCGGGCCGTCCGCCAGTTGTGCTCCCGCTGTGGCGAGGCACGACAACCTGGTGGTGCTGCGCAGCCTGTCCAAGGGGTACTGCTGCGGCGGCATGCGCATCGGGTTCGCCCTCGCCGCGCCCGAACTGACCCGTCGGATCCGGGAGTTCGCTCCGCCTCTGGCCGCCAACAGCGCCGGACTCGGCGTGGCGCTGAGCCTGCTCGGCCAAGGGGACGTCTTCGCCGGGCTCAGGCGGCGGATCGCCGAGGTGAAGCCGGAGGTCTCGACGCTGCTGCGGCGCGCAGGTCTGCGGCCGAGCGACGGGGCGCCCTTTCTGCCGTGGCTGACCGTCCCGGCCGACGAGCAGGCCAGGGCGCTGATCGAGAAGAGGAGCCTGCGGGTCAAGGCGGTGGACGACGAACTGTTCAAGATCTCGGTGCCGCTGTCGCAAGAAAGGCTCGCCGCCTTCCGCGCTGCCTTCGCCGACCACGCCCAGGTCGAGAACGGAGCCCGCGGATGAGTGCGGACCTCGCGTCACTCGTCGGCGGACTCCATGCCGCGTTCGACACGGGGGAGGCCATGCGATGGGTGTCGGCCCTCACCACCTGGGACCGGTACCAGGGTTCGGCCGGAATCGGCGACGCCGCCGAGTTCGTCGCGGCCGAGGCCGAGCGCGTGGGACTGACCGACGTCGAGGTGACCCACCACCCCGCCGACGGTCGCACGTCCTGGTGGACCTTCACCGCCCCGACCTCGTGGACGCCGCTCAGCGCCCGACTGGGGTTCGCCGGGGAGCCGCCGCTCATCCGCTACCCCGAGCAGCCCTTCGCGCTCGGCGCGGGTTCGGCCCCGGCCGCGAGCGAGGCCGTGGCCGTCCTCCCGGAGACGGCCGAATGGCCGCGCGGTGCGGTGGTACTGCTCGAGTCGGCGGCGGCCCTCGGTCCGGAACTGTTCTCGCGTCTGCGATCCGAAGGGGCCCGCGGCTTCTGCGTCACCACGCACCCGGACCGCGACGGGCAGCTCGGCCGGATCGAACTCCCGGCCGACAGCGGCCTGTTCGCGTTCAGTGTAGGTCCCCGCCAGCTTGCCGAACTGCGTCGCGGCGCGGCCGGGGGACGGCTGCTGCGCGTCGACATCGCCCTCGACCCCACGGTTCGTACCATGCCGGTCGTCACCGCGCGCACGCCCACCGGGTCGGGGCGGGAGTGCCTGCTCGGGGCGCATCTGTGCCACCCGGCGCCCAGCGCCAACGACAACGCCTCCGGGGTCGCCGCCGCCCTGGGCGTGGGGCGGCTGCTGGCCCGGCGGCAGCTGCGCCGACCGGTCCGCTTCGTCTGGGGTCCCGAGTTCGTGGGTCTCGCCGCGTACACCCACGAGCTCCTCGCCGCCGGATCCCCGCCGCCGATGCTCGCCGTCAACCTCGACATGGTCGGCGAGGACCAGCGCCTGTGCGGCGGGCCGCTGATCGTCGAGCAGAGCCCGGAGTACCTGCCTCACTTCCTCAACGCCGTGGTCGACGCGTGCGTCCGGGCGCTGCCCGCCGCCGCCCGCTCCTACAGCGGCGCCGTTGGCTGCGACGTGTGGGCCTGGCGGACGACGCCTTTCGTCGGGGCGTCGGACCACGCGGTCCTCGCGGATCGCGGGATCGCCTGCCCCGCCGTGCAGTTGGGCCACTGGCCGGACCGGTTCAACCACTCCGGCGCCGACACCGTCGACAAGGTGGACCCCGAGGAGCTGCGCAGATCCGCGACGATCGCGGCGGCCGCGCTCGCCTTGAGCGCCGCTGCGGACGGCGCGGCGGCCGGGGCGATCGCCGGGATCGTGACCCGCTGGACCGCCGCCCGGATGACCGCCTGCCTGCCGCCGACCAGCGACCCCCATGCCGCCGCCCGGCTCACCCGACGCTGGCGGTACGGCCGGCAGGCACTGCCGACGCTGGTGCCGCTGGGCGCGGACCCGGCCGTGCTGGCCCGGCACGCGCGGTGGCTCGACGAGCTGCACGGGACGCTCGGGGGCGCCTGGCCCTCACCGCCACCCGATCCGTCGGCGTCCGGCGCCGGTGCTCCCGCCGCCGGTCCGCCGCTGGTCCGCGCATGGCCCGGTCCCTTCAATCTGCGCGCCCTGCTCGGCGAGGTGACCGCGACGGACCGGGAGTGGCTGCTGCGCCACTCGCTGACCGACCGCGGCGGCTTCTACGCCCGGGCGATGGCCCTGGCCCAGAGCATCGACGGCCGGGCCGACGCGGAGGGCGTCCGACTCGCGGCGGAGCTCGACTCCGGACTCGCGATCGACGCGGAGTTCGGTCAGCGCTTCCTGGCGGCCATGCTCAGGGCCGGCTGGTCGTCCGAGGGCACGAGGAGCGACGAGGCATGACGATCCGTCAGGAGCGGTCCAGGCGGGGCTCCCGCCGTCCCGTGTCGGAGAGCGGGCTCGACGTGGTGGTGGCGGAGTCCGTGGCGGAGTTGGACCTCGACGCGTGGAGCTCCGTGGTCGAGGCGGCGGCCGCTCCCGTCCAGTACACCGCGAGCTATCTGCGGGCCTACGAGGCCGCCCCGTTGAGCACGTTCACCACGGCCCGGTACCTCCGCGTCGTGGACGGGGACCGGACCCTGGCCGTGCTTCCGCTCTACCTCCAGGAGCGCCCCGACCCCTACGACGCGCTGCGCGGCGCGGGTTTGCCGATCGGCAGCGGCCGGGCGCTGCTGGGCCACAACTGGTACTGCTACGACACGCAGGTGCCGCTGCTCCCCGAGGTCGGCGCCCGACCCGCCCTGCGCGACCGGGTGCTGCGCACCGCGCTGTGCGCGGCGACGGAGCTGGGCGAGGATCTGGGGGCTCCCGTCACCGGCCTCGTCAACGTCGCGCAGAACGATCCGCTGCTCGACGTGGCCCGCCGCTCCGGCTGGCAGACGGCCCCCATCGTGGACCGCTTCCAGCTGCCCCTGGCCGGGCTCACGAGCCACGACGACTATCTGGCGACGCTCGGCCCCCGGACCCGGCGGACCGTCCGCCAGTACCTCCGCCGCGCGGCCGACGCCGGCGTGACCACCTCGGTCACTCCGCCGACACCGGCGACGCTGCGCACGGTGTGCGCGCTGTCCCGGCGGACCGCCGCCAAGTACGGCAGCGCCGGGATGTATCCGGAGGAGGCCTTCGTCGACTTCGTCATGCGGCTGCGCGAGCACGCGCTCGTCGTCCGGGTCGACCTGGGGCCGCAGACCTTGGCCGCCGCCGTGGTGCTGCTGGACGCGCAGCGGCTGCACATGTGGGTCGGCGGGACCAGCCACGCCACCGTCCACAGCTTCAGCCCCAACTACCTGCTCTGGGCGACGGAGATCGGCACCGCGATCGAGCTGGGGAAGGCCTGGGTGGAGGGCGGACGGGCCAACCGGCCGATGAAGGAGCGCCACGGCATGCGGGCGCTCCCTCTCTTCGCCTGCCTGACCGGCTGAGCAGGACGGAGGGTCCCCCGTGCCCGGCGCTGCGGCGACGGCATCATCCGGCCGGACGGTGCCCTCACCGTGGACCACCCCATCGGCCCCGCCATGGGCCTCCTGCCGCAGACGACCCCTGCACCGGCCGGCGTCACCACCAGCCCGGCCGACGCCCCGGCCCAGACAGCGGCGCGCCAGGGCCCTGCCAAGGCCAGGAGGCCGCCCGGTCCGGCACCGGGCGTCGCGAACTGCGGCCCGTGCCCGTGGTCGGAGATCACCCGACGGCCGCTACCATGGTCACCACGGCGGACGAGCCGGCCGGGCGGTCGCGTGGAGATCTTCGGATCTCCCCGAGGAACGTCCGGGCTCCACAGGGCAGGGTGGTGGCTAACGGCCACCCGGGGTGACCCGCGGGACAGTGCCACAGAAAGCAGACCGCCGGGGAGCTTCGGCCCCCCGGTAAGGGTGAAACGGTGGTGTAAGAGACCACCAGCGTCCAGGGCGACCTGGACGGCTCGGTAAACCCCACCTGGAGCAAGGTCAAGATGGGGCCTGCGGTGCAGGCCCTGCGCTGACGTTCGAGGGCTGCCCGCCCGAGTCAGCGGGTAGACCGCTTGAGGCTGTCGGCAACGGCAGCCCTAGATGGATGACCGCCGCCGGGCGGACCGCAAGGGCCGCCCGGGACAGAACCCGGCGTACAGGCCGACTCGTCCGCCGCTGAGCCCACGGCCTGCGGAAACACGCCGCCGAAGGCGGTGATGTCCCGGCACGTGTCGCCCCCCGGCTGCGGTTTCCCGGCGCCTGCCGGCGACCGGCCGTGACCGGGATCCACCGTCGGCATGGAGGCGGGGCGACAGCCGCATGACCGGCGCCCCGCATCCCTTCACGCCGGTTCGAAGGAGACCTGACGTCCCGTCGGGTCCAGGCCCATGAAGCGGACGCGGATGCTCTCGCCCAGGGGCAGCGGCGGAGCCGCGACGCGGCCGTCGGTGATGCGGGCGCGGACGGCGGGGTTGGCGAGCTGCACGAGGCCGCGGGACGGGCGGCGCTCGTCCACGTCCACCACCACGCCGTCGAAGAGTTCGCCCTCGCGGCCGGTGAGCAGGGCGGCCTCGACCAGGTCGACCGCCGTGCGGTCCACCTCGTGCGCGCGGCGGTCGCCCGCCTCCATCACCTTGGGCAGGTCCGGGAGCGCCGCGCGGGCCCAATCCGGCACGGGCGCACCGGCGTTGACGGCGAGACAGATCTCGCCCGCGAAGCGGTCCACCAGCCGTCGCAGCGGCGCGGTGCAGTGGGCGTACGGCGCGGCGACGGCTGCGTGGCCGGGGTCGGCGGGCGGCGTGCCGTCGAAGGCGGTGTAGCCCGCGCCGCGCAGCAGGCCGGTGCACTCGTTGAGGAAGGCGGCGTGGGCGGGGTTGTCGGGATCGAGGGAGCGGATCAGCTCCGGATAGGGCACGCTGCGCGGCCAGGGCACGCCGAGCGCCTGGGCGACGCGGCGCAGCCGGTCGAACGCGGAGGCGGGGGCGGCGGGCAGGGTGCGCAGGACGCCGATGCCCGCGTCCAGCATGAGGCGGGCCGCGGCCATGCCGGTCAGCAGGGAGATCTGGGCGTTCCAGCCGTCCGCGGGGCGCGGGGCGCGGAAGGCGAGGGCATAGCCGCCGGGGACCTCCTCGACCTCCTGCTCCGGGACCGGCAGACTGATGCCTCCCCGGTCCCGTTCGCGCTGCTCTCGCAGCGGGCCGATGACGCCGAGCAGGGCGAGGGCCTCCGGGGCGGTGCCGTCGTCGAGTCGGCGCTGCGCGCCGGCGTAGTCGAGCCGGGCACGGCTGCGGACCAAGGCGCGGCGGACCTGAGTGCTGGTCAACTCGCCCTCGGCGTCCAGGTCCAGCTGCCACAGCAGCGCGGGGCGGTCCTGCTCGGGCAGCAGGCTGGCGGCGCCCTCGGAGAGGACGGGCGGGTGCAGCGGGATGCGGCGGTCGGGGAAGTAGAGGGTCTGCACCCGGCGCCGGGCCTCGGCGTCGATCTCGCCGCCGGGGGTGACGAAGGCGGCCACGTCGGCGATGGCGTAGTGGACCCGGAAGCCGCGTCCGTCGGGCCGCCGCTCCAGGTGCATGGCCTGGTCGAGGTCGCGGGAGTCGGGCGGGTCGAGGGTGAAGAAGGGGATGTCCCGCGCGTCCTCCGTGGGCAGCCGCGGGGAGCGGGCCGCGGCCTCGGCCGCGGCGAGGACCGCGGGCGGCCAGTCCTCGGGGATCTCCAGCCGGGCCCGCAGCGCGACCAGTTCCCGGTTGATCGCGGCGGTCCCGGCGGTCCTCACGTGCAGATGGCGTCGTGGCACGCGCCCCAGCCTATGCCCTGCCGAGACGGGCGGGCCGGAGGCCGGAGGGGCCGCCGGGCGGGCGAGGCGGCCGGCACGGCCGGCACCGCCGCGCTCGGTACCCTGGGTGGCTGTTGCCCGGCGGCCGGAAACGGTCGGAACCGGCAGGAAGCGAGCGGAAGGGGTGCGTGCGGTGCTGGTGCTGTTGCCTCCGTCGGAGGGGAAGGCGGAGTCGGGGAGCGGGGCCGCGCTGGACCTCGGGACGCTGTGGCTGCCGGAGCTGAACCCCGCCCGGGAACAGGTGCTCGACGCGCTCGTGACGCTGTCGGCCGGGGACGGGGCGCAGGCGCTGGGGGTGCTCGGGCTGAGCCAGGGTCAGGCGGGCGAACTGGCGCGGAACGCGCGGCTGCGCACGGCCGGGACGCTGCCGGCGGCCGAGCTGTACACCGGGGTGCTCTACGACAACCTGGACCTGGCCGGCCTCTCCCCCGCCGCGCGGGCCCGTGCCGACGCGGCGCTGCTGGTCTTCTCCGGCCTGTGGGGCGCCGTGCGGATCACCGACCGGATCCCCCCGTACCGGCTCTCGGGCGGCGTCAAACTGCCGCCGCTCGGCGGGCTCGGCGCCTTCTGGCGCAAGCGGATCGGCGGGCTGCCGGACGACGGCGGGCTGGTGCTGGACCTGCGGTCCACCGCCTACGCCGCGCTCTGGCGTCCGGACCGGGAGACGGCGGCGCGGACGGCGACGGTGCGGGTGCTGCACGAGCAGCCGGACGGCAGCCGCAAGGTGGTGTCCCACTTCAACAAGGCGACCAAGGGCCGCCTGGTGCGCGAGTTGCTGGAGTCGGGCGCCCGGCCCGGGTCCCCCGCCGAACTGGCCGACGCGCTGCGGGAGTCGGGCTTCAAGGTCGAGGCGGACGCGCCCACGGCCGGGAAGCCGTGGGCGCTGGACGTGGTCGTCGACCACGTGTGAGGCCTCGCGGGCGGGGTCTGGCGGGAGCGGCCTCAGGCGGGGGTGCCGCCCGCGTAGTCGCTCGCGAAGGCGTTCTCGATCACCGAGGCGACCCCGCCGTCGGTCAGGATGATGCCCAACTCCCGGTTGTTGTCGAGGGAGTTGGTGGTGATGTTCATCGACCCGGCCTCCACCTTCTGGGTGGACAGCCCGTAGTCGGCGACGACGGCCTTGGCGTGGATGTAGAAGCCGGTGCTGGAGGAGTAGCCGACGACCGTGCCGCCCGCGTTCTCCACCGTGGCGACCTCGGAGGAGTAGTCGCCCGGGTACTCCAGCACCACGCGCACGGTGACGCCCGCCTGCGCCCGCGCGGCGATCGCGTTGACGACGGCGGTGTCGGAGAACTCCTCCTCCTCGACGTCCAGCGTCTTCGTGGCGCCGTTGATCACCGACAGCAGCCGGGACCTGGAGTCCGTCGGCGACCAGAGCAGGTTGTCCCCGTCGGAGGGGGTGACCGAGGTCTTGGCGTAGTCGGCGTTGAAGACCTTCTCGATCGCGGCGACGTCGTTGGCGTCGGTGTCGAAGACGCCGTAGTCGCGGCTGGTGGAGTAGTACTTCGAGGTCAGGTTGCCGGTGAGGATGAGCGACGTCGCCCCGTCCACCGTGATCGTCTTCTGGTGCGTGTAGGTGTAGGACGTGGAGGAGTAGGTGACGCCGACGCCCGCGTTCTTGAGCGAGGTGTAGGCCGAGGAGTTCACCGTGGTCTTGGTCCGGTCGAGGATGACCCGGACGGCGACACCGGCCTTCTCGCGGGCGATCAGGTCGTTGACCGCGGTGGTGTCGCTGAGCTCGTACATCGTCATGTCGAGCGTCTTGGTGGCCGAGTTGATGAAGTTGTAGATCGTGGGCTCGCTGCTGCTGAGGCTGAAGGCGAAGGCCGTGTAGGTCGCGGCGTGGGCGGGCACCGATCCGGCGACCACCGCGGCGGCGGCCGCGGCAGCGACTCCGGCACGGCGCAAGGCTGTGCGCAACATGTGTGACTCCCAAGGAAGTTGACGACCAGGCAGACTCACTCGACGCTTTCGGTCGGCCGACCGCGACCCAGGACACCACGCGCGTAGATCCAGAGGAAGAGGGCTGCCGTTAACTTGTCATGACCCGGAAGCTACGCGCGTAGGACATCGCGCCGGCGGGCAGGGGCGCGCAGCAGCTCAGCGGCGGTGCGGGCGACGGCGGAGCCCGCGGGTAAGAATCCGCACCGGTGGTCTCTCAGAAACCGTCAGCCGCGAAGGTGCGCGGTCTCGTTGAGGAGTCGGAGCGAGGCGTTGCCGTCCGCGTAGTACTGGATCGCGGAGAGCGAGGCGGCGCTCAGTTCCATCCGGAACAGGGCCTCGGGCGGTGCGCCCAGGGCGAGTTGGGCCAGCGTCTTGATCGGCGTCACGTGCGAGACGACCAGGACGGTGCGGCCGGCGTAGCGGGTCAGCAACTCGTCGCGGGCGGCGGCCACGCGGGCGGCGACGGCGGCGAGGCTCTCGCCGCCGGGAGGCGCGACCTCGGTGGAGGCCAGCCAGGCGTCGAGCACGGCGGGGTACCGCTGCCGGGCTTCCGCGAAGGTGAGTCCCTCGAAGGCGCCGAAGTCCGTCTCGCGGAGCGCGGGTTCGATGCGCACGTCCAGCCCGAGCCGGACGGCGGCGGCCTCCGCGGTCTCGCGGCACCGGGCCAGCGGCGAGCTGACGACCACGTGGACCGTGCCCCGCGCGGCCAGCGCGGCGGCGGTGAGCAGCGCGGGGCGGCGCCCGGTCGCGGAGAGGCCGGGGTCGCTGCCCCCGCTGCCGGAGAAGCGCCGCTCGGCGGTGAGCGGGGTCTCACCGTGCCGGAGCAGCACGAAGGTGGTCGGCGTGCCCAGGTCGGGCGGAGCGGCCGGCGGAGCGGCGGGCGCGGTCCGCTGCGAGGGAGCGGCCGCACCCGCCGCCGCATCGTCCGCAGCCTTCTCCGCAGCACCCTCTGCAGCGCCTTCCGCCGCGACGGAGCCGACGGCCGGACGGGAGTCGCCCCCGGACCGGCCGTCGCCCTCCACGACGAAAGGCTGACGGCTCACCGGCGGCTCACAGCCCCGAGTCCGCCGTGCGGACCAGGATGCGGCCGCAGTTCTCGCAGCGCACCACGGCGTTCGCGGCCTGGGCGCGGACGTCGTTGAGGTCGGTGATGCTGAGCTCCACCCGGCAGCCCTCGCAGCGGCGCTGGTACAGCCGGGCCGCGCCGACGCCGCCGTTCTGCTCGCGCAGGCGGGTGTAGAGCTTCATCAGGTCGGCCGGGATGACGGAGGCGACGGTCTCCCGCTCGCGCCTCACCTTGTCCGCCTCGGCGTCGATCTCCGCGAAGGCGGCGTCGCGGCGCTGCTCGGCCTCCTGGGCCGAGTGCTGGGCGTCGTCACGACGGGCCGTCATCTCGGTGACCCGGGTCTGCGCGGACTCCAGGCGCTCCATCACCTCGAGCACCACGTCCTCGAGGTCGCTCTGGCGCTTGGCCAGCGAGGCGATCTCGCTCTGCAGGTTGGCGAGGTCCTTCGGCGAGGTCACCGCCCCGGAGTCGAGCCGCTGCTGGTCGCGCTGCGCGCGGGCCCGCACCTGCTCGACGTCCTGCTCAGCCTTGGTCAACTCGCGCTGGGTGTCGCTGAGTTGGGTCTCCGCGGCGACGGTGAGCGAGCGCAGCTGGGTGAGGTCGGCGGTGCGCTTCTCGATCTCGGCGTGCTCGGGCAGGCTGCGCCGCCGGTGGGCCAGCTGGTCCAGGCGTGAGTCGAGGGCCTGCAGGTCCAGCAGGCGGATCTGGTCGGCGGGCTCGGCGTTCAGGGGGTGCTCCTCGAAGCTCAGTGGTTCAGGCGGACGGGAAGTTCATGGTGGCGTGCGCGGTCCACGGGTCGGTGACCAGCTGCGAGACGCGGGTCTCCAGCTCCCAGCCGCGCTTCTCCGCGGCGTCGAGCAGGGCGCGCTCCGCGCCGCGCAGCCAGGGCCACTCGGTGGCCCAGTGGGCGGCGTCGACCAGGGCCGGGCCGCCCGCCTCCAGCGCCTCGGAGGCGGGGTGGTGGCGCAGGTCGGCGGTGACGTAGGCGTCGACCCCGGCGGCGCGGACGGCGTCGAAGAAGGAGTCCCCGGAGCCGCCGCAGACGGCGACGCGGCGGATCGGCCGCTCGGGGTCGCCGGCCGCGCGAACGCCCTGGGCGGTGCCGGGCAGCCCCGCGGCGACGCGCGCGGCGAAGGCGGACAGCGGCTCGGCCGCGGGCAGTTCGCCGATCCGTCCGGTGCCGCGGCGGCCGGCCTGGTCGGTCGGATCGGGGATCAGCGGGCCGGTGATCCGCAGGCCGACGGCCTCGGCGAGGGCGTCGGAGACGCCGGGGTCGGCGTGGTCGGCGTTGGTGTGCGCGACCAGCAGTGCGACCTCGTTCCTGATCAGGCTGTGCACCACCCGGCCCTTGAAGCCGGTCGCGGCGACGGTCGTGGTGCCGCGCAGGTAGAGGGGGTGGTGGGTGATCAGGAGGTCGGCGCCGAAGGCGATCGCCTCGTCCGCGACCTGCCGGACCGGGTCCACGGCGAACAGGACGCGGCGGACCTCGGCGTCCGGGTCTCCGCAGACGAGCCCGACGGCGTCCCAGGACTCGGCCCAGGCGGGCGGGTAGAGCTCGTCGAGGAGGGCGGTCACGTCGGAGAGTTTCGGCACGGGTCGAGGGTATCGCGGCCCGCCGTCACGACCGGACAGCCGCGGAGGTCACGGGCAAGCCCACAGCTCCACCCGTACGAGTGAAGCGTCCGCGATCCCGTACGAGCGGCGCCCACGCGGCCGTAGTTTCGGTGGTGCGCAAGCGCCCCTTGGGGCGCGAGGCCCCGACGGGGGCTGCCCCAGGGCCTGTCCGGCGGATCCTTCCGGATCAGCCCGCGCCGCCTGGTGCGGCCGGCTCCAAGGCGGCGGAACGTCCTCGTACTGGAGGTACTTGGGCGTTTCGCCGACGCAGGAGATGGGCGTACCAGGCGGGGCGGGCCCGGGAAGGTCCGCCGGACAGGCCCTGGGGAGCCTGCGGACGACGTCCGCGGGAGGACCGTGCGAGCACCACCCCCCAAGGAGGTTCGGCCGCACCGAGCGGCGCGGCCCTCCGGGGGCTGCTCGTGCAGTCCCCCGTGCCCTCGCCCGCTCACCTGCAACCGGCTCCCTGACACTCCTTCTCCTTCTTCTCTGCGGATGGTGCGCCATGACCGCAATGCCTCTGACGATGTCTCAGCCCCTGCTCCCCCCGCCCACTCCGGTGGGCGCCCAGCCCGGGACGGCCCGGCCCGTGGCCGCGCTGCGGCGGCAGGCCTTCGCCTTCGCCGCCGACGGCTCCCACGCCGCCTGCCTGGCCGCCGCCGCGGACGGGCGCTGGTTCGTGGAGAGCTGGCGGCTGAGCGGCGTCGCGGCGGAGCCGGTCGCCCTGACGCCCGGAGCGGGGGGCGCGCGGTCGGAGAGCCAGCGCTCGCAGCTGGTTTCCCTCCCCGACGGCCGGGTGCTGATCTGCCGTCACGAGGGCGAGCGCCACGACCTGCTGGTCCGCGGCACCGGCGGCGACGCCGACCTCGCCGCCGGCACGCTGCACCGGGCGGGCCTGCGCCTGCTGCCGCTGCCGGCCTCCGCCCCCGGCGGACCGGTCGCGGTGGCGCTGGGCACGGACGGGCCGGGGGCGACGGCCGTGTGGCTCGTGAGCGCGGACGGCGTGGCGGCCCCGCAGCAGGTCACGGCCCTGCCGGGCCGTTACGGCGGGGGCGTGTGGCTGGACCGGGGCGGGCGGCTGCTCGCGCTGGACCAGTTGCGCACCGACGCGGGCGCGGCGGGCGGCCGGGTCAAGACGGTGGTCCTGGATCTGGCGACGGGCCGGCTCACGCAGCTGCTGGAGCTGACGCCGGAGAGCAACGACCGGCTGGTGGCGGCCGATCCGCTGAGCGGCCTGATCATCGTGCGCAGCGACGCGCCCGGTGAGGACCGGCTCGGCTGGGGGGTGCTCGGCTCGTCCGCACCGCTGCGGTTCCCGGACTGCCTGCACGACGGGCGCAGCTTCCTGCGTCCGGTGGCCGTCGAGCCCCATCCCGATCCGGCGTCGCCGATCCCGGCCGCGCAGTTGCGCGTTGCGGTGCAGAGCGACTGGGGGGCCGGATCGTCGCTGGGGGTCTGGACGCCGGGGTCGGGTCGGCTGGAGCCGCTGGAGATACCGGCGGGTCGCCTGGGCGGGGTGGGCCACTGGTCGTCGGCCGGGCTGCGGATGCCGTTCTCGGCGCCCGACCGGCCGACGGCCCTGGCCACGGTGGACGTGGACGTGCTGCAGGGGCGGGCGGTCCGGCCCACGCCGCAGCCCGTGCCGCTGCGATTGGCCCCGCTCCAGGGGGGATCAGCGGGGGTGCGCAGCCTGCTGCGGGTGATGCCTCCGCCGGTCACGGATCGGGGCTGGCGGCTCGACGGCAGCGCCACTCCGGAGGGCGGCGGCCGCTGGAAGCCGGCCCACACGGTCCAACTCCAGGGCGCGGCAGGGCCGTTGGAGGGAGTGGTGTACGGGGGCGAGGCCTGGTTGACCGCGGAGCGGCTGGTCATGGCCCTGCACGGGGGGCCGGCCGACGCCTGGCGGCTGGAGTTCGACCCGACGCTGCAGCGGCTCGCCGCCGCGGGGGTCGCGGTCGTCGCGCCCAACCAGCGCGGCAGCACGGGCTACGGCGTCGCGCACGCCGAGGCCGTGCGGGGGGCCTGGGGCGGCCCGGACCTGGACGACGTGCTCGCGCTGCTGGAGAGCATCGGGGGGCAGCGGGAGTCGCTGGGTCTGGACCGGGTCGCCCTGTTCGGCTTCAGCTACGGCGCGTTCCTCGCCCTGCTGGCGGCGTGCACGGTGCCCGAGCACGTCGCGCGGGTGGCGGCGGTCGCGCCCTTCCTCAGCGGCGCCCGGCTCGCCGCCGAGGCCGGTCCCGAGGTGCGCACGGCCGCCGAGCGGCTGGGCGCGGATCAGGAGCCGCCGGACGGCCGCGGCCCGCGGGACGTGCTGGCGCTGCTCGACCGCTTGGCCGCCCAGCTCCTGGTCGTCCACGGGGTTCAGGACGACGTCGTTCCGGTCGGCCAGTCACGGCTGCTGCGTCAGGAGCTGCTGCGGCTGGGCCGCGTGGAGGGGGTGGACTTCACCTGCGTCGAGGCCGCGGGCGCCGGCCACGACGTGCTGTCGGGCGAGGGGGCTCCGCTGTGGCAGGAGCTGCTCAGCGACTTCCTGGCCGGCGGGCGCTGACGTCCCGTCAGGCTCGATAGGCTGTGCACCTCCGGTCACTTCAGGTGACCGCATGCACAGGAACCACACGACGACGGAGAAATGACGAGCTCTCATGTCTGATGCCTTCACCGACATCACTGAGACCCGCCCCGAGGACGAGGCCGCGGCCCCGCACGGGAAGCACCGCGGACACCTCGCCGAGGAGGAGTCCCCGGCCGAGACCCACGGACGCCACCGCCGTTCCGCCATGGACTGACCACGGGGGGCAGAACAAGCAGCAGGACGAAAGCAGCCGAAGCGGCGCGACCCGGACGGGGCGCGCCGCTTCGGCCGTCCCGGAACGGGGAATCCCCCTGACGAAGAGGCGCCCGAGCTGCTTGGATGCGCTGCCGTGACCACCATCCCCGCCGCCTCCGCGGCACTGTGCGACGACTGCGGCGAACCGCTGACCGCCGACCCCCGGTTCGTCCGGTGGTGCCCCGCGTGCGGCTGGAACGCCCGGCCGGGCGGCGCGCCGCGGTCCGCCGGCGCCGAGACCGCGGTCGAGCTGCGCTTCCTGGCCGCCGCCCGCACCTCCGCAAGGCTGCGCCCGCAACGTGACCTGGCCTGGCTGGCCACCGTCCTCGTCGCCGGACTGGTCCACCTGCTGACCCTCGGCGTGACCGTCGGCGGCGTGGACCTGCTGGTGACCGGTCACCTGCCGGCCAAGGCCGTCGGCCTGGTGCTGCTGTGCGTCGCCTTCTCGCTGCGGCCGCGGCTGGGCAGCCTGCGTTCCTTCCGCAGGAACCAGGTGACGCTCGACCGCGACCAGGCCCCGGCGTTCTACGCCCTGCTCGACGAGGTCGCCGACCACCTCGGCGCCCGCCGGGTGCGGACGGTGGCGCTGCGCCCCGACTACAACGCCTTCCACGCGCGACTCGGGCTGCTGCAGCGTCCGGTCCTCGGACTCGGGCTGCCGCTGTGGGAGACGCTCGACCCGCGGCAGCGGATCGCCCTGCTGGCCCACGAGTTCGGCCACGGCGCGAACGGCGACGCCCGGCGCAGCCTGTGGACCGGCGTCGCGGTGCGCACCCTCGCCGTCTGGTCGGACCTGCTGACCCCCGCTCAGATGCCGGTGCGGAACCTGGTCGAACTGATCGCCCGGTGGACCGTCTACCCCCTGATGGCGCTGCTGGCCCACCTGGTACGACGACTGGCGGCCACGGTGCACCGGCTGACGCTCCGCTCGGGCCGCCAGGCCGAGTACCTGGCCGACGCCTTCTCCGTCCGCCTGGCCGGCACCGAGGCGACAGCCGACCTGCTGGCCGCACTGACCCTGGGCAACTCCGTCGCCCACGTCGTGCGCCGCCGCCGCAACGCGCAGGCCGGGACGCCCCGCCGCCGCGGCGAGCGGGCGCCCCGGCCCGAGGCGGACACGCTCTGGCCGGAGCTGCGCGAGTACCTGGCGAGCATCCCCGCCGAGGAGCGCGAGCGGCGGCTGAGGGTCTCCGAACTGGAGGGCACGGCCGTGGACTCCGGCCACCCGCCGACCCATCTGCGCCTGGAGTTCGTGCGCGGACTGCCGCCCTGGCCGGGCGAGTTGACGCCCCCCGACTTCGCCGACATCGACGCCGAGCTGGCAGCCGCGCGCCGCGAGATCGCCCGGCAGCTGCAGTGAGGCGGGCACGGGCGGGGAAGTGACCCTCCAGTAGGGTTCGGCGCATGACGACCACCCTCCCCGCCCCTGACGTGCTGGACGCCTTCCGCGCGGCGACCGGCTTCATGCCCGAGGACGAGGGCCTCGCCCTGTTCGCCGCCGCCGCGCAGGCCGCGACGGCCACCGGGCTGCCGCTGCTGGAGATCGGCAGCTACTGCGGCCGCTCCACGCTGCTGCTGGCGGACGCCGCCCGGCAGGCGGGGACGGTGGTGCTGACGGTCGACCACCACCGCGGCTCGGAGGAGCAGCAGCCCGGTTGGGAGTACCACGACGCCTCGCTGGTCGATCCCGAGGTCGGCCTGATGGACACCCTGCCCCGGTTCCGCCGGACCGTTCACGCGGCCGGGCTGGAGCCGCACGTGATCGCCCTGGTGGGACGGTCGCCGCAGGTCGCGGCCGTGTGGGGCGGGTCGCTGGGCCTGGTGTTCGTGGACGGCGGCCACACCGACGAGCACGCCACCGCGGACTACGAGGGCTGGGTCCCGCACCTGGCCCCGGACGGGCTGCTCGTCATCCACGACGTCTTCCCCGACCCGGCGGACGGCGGTCAGGCCCCCTACCGCGTCTACCTGCGGGCGCTGGCCGAGGGCTTCGAGGAGATCTCGGTCACGGGCTCGCTGCGGGTGCTGCGCCGCCGGGGCCGCTGACGGCGGCCGCGGGGCAGCCGCGCGCCGGCCTCCCCGCCTGTGCAGAGCTGGAAAGATCTGCCGGGCACCCCGACGCGTTCGGTACGGTGTCCGGCGAGCAGCAGCGCACCGGCGAACTGGGGAGGCCCCGCGATGAGCGACCCGGAAGACCGCGAGACCCCGCCCGCCGTGTGGGACCCCACCGCACGCGACGGCGCGGGCGGCTGGGTCCGCCGCCCCTCCTCCGACACGACGCCCCTGCTGCGCACCTCCCCGGCGGGTGACCCCGAGCCCCCGTCGGCCGCCGCGTCCACGTCGCCGCCGACGGACCGTCAGCCGCCGCCCCCGGCCGGCCCCTGGGCGCCCCCGGCGAAACCCTCGACCGCCGCCCCTCTTCCGCCGCCCCCGGCCGGGCCGCCGACCGCGTTCACTGACGCCCCGTCAGGCGTGAGTGCCGCTCCGGCCGGAGCGACCAGGCCCGGTGGAGCCGCACCCGGCTACCCGCCGCCCGGCGCAACCGCGTCCGCTCCCCCGCCGTCGGATCCCCTCCCTTCTGGAGGACCGGGCGCGAGCCCCGCGCCCGCGCCGCAAGGCAGGCCGGACGGACGCGCCTCGGCGCGTCCTGGGGTGGATCCGGCCGCCCCCGAGGCCCCCGGCAGGGGCGGAGCGTACGGCGGTCCGGCCGCCGGGTCGGCAACTGCCCCGGCGCAGGCGGGATTCGGCCCCGCGCCCACTGCGGGTGCCCACCCCGGCTCGGCGCAGCCGACGCAGGGATTCGGCGGCCCTGCGGCACCGGTGGGGACCGGCGCGCCCGAAGGGCGGAGCGCTGCTCCCGCCGGGGGGCAGGCGTCAGGCCCGGCCTCCGGCGGGGCTGGTGGGAGCACCGGCCTGCCGGTGCAGGCGGGAGCCGCGGGACAGGGTCCCTGGGCGGGCGCCGCTTCCCCGGGAGTCCCCGCTCCCGCAGGGGATCTGAGCGGCCGTCAGCAGACCGGCCCTCAGGACCCTGCTCCTTCGCGGCCCGCTGCAGGCGCGCAGCCGGCCACGCCGCTCGTGGACGGGCGCACCGTTCCGCTGAACGCCGTACCGCAGGCGCCCGCGCCCGCGCCCGCGTCGCACGCACCGTGGATGCCGAAGCCGCCAGCGCCGGAGAGCGACGCCGAGGTCACCCGGCCGCTTCCCCCGCAGCCCGCCGGGCCCCCGCCCGGTGGACCCGCGCCCGGCGGCTACGTGCCGACCGCCCTGAACACCCCTCAGGCGCAGCCTGCGCAGGCCCCACCGCGGCCCCTGCCGCCGGTCCAACCGCTCCCGCAGCCCTCGGCGTACCAGGGCGGGCCGCCGGGATACCAGAGCAGCCCGCCGGGATACCAGAGCGGCCCGCCAGGATACGGCTACGGCTATCCCCAGGCGGCGGCGCCCAGCACACCGGCAGCGCACCAGCCCGGCTGGGCGCCGGACGTCGAAGAGCCTGGCGGCGGGCGGCGGCCCAGCACCGCCCTGCTGGTGGTCGTGGTGGTCGTCGTCGCCGCGCTGCTCGGCGTCGGCGCCGTCTACGGGCTCGGCCTGGGCTCGCACAAGAAGGACGCGACCGCCGGGGCCGGCTCCCCCGCGCCGGGGACGGCCGCGCCCTCCTCCCCCGGCGGACAGCCCTCCGACTCGGCGGCGCCGTCCGACTCGGCCTCCGCCTCGGCCAGTGCCTCCGGCGGGGCGCAGGGGCAGGCCGCCGCCGTGGACGCACTGCTGGGCCGGAGCGCCAACTCGCGCCAGCAGGTGATCAACGCGGTGAGCGCGGTCGAGCAGTGCGTGGACGCGAACACCGTCACCGCCGCCCAGTCCGCGCTGAACCAGGCGGCCGCCGACCGGCGGGCCCTGGTGCAGCAGGCCTCGTCCCTGGACGTGTCCCAACTCCCGGACGGCGAGCAGGTGGTGGGTCAGCTCACGAAGGCCTGGACCGAGTCGGCCAACGCCGACGCCTCCTTCGCCAAGTGGGCGGGGGCCATGGCCGCCGGCGGCTGCACCCCGGGCCACGCGCCGCACACCGGCGACTACGACCAGGGCGTCGCCGACAGCTCCAGCGCCACCGCGGACAAGAAGTCCTTCGTCCTGCGCTGGAACCAGATCGCCAACCAGTACGGCCTGCAATCGAGGACCGCAGATGCGCTTTGACCGCGACGACTACTCCCTGGTCGACGAGCCGTCCGGGACGGCCCCGACCCGCCGGCGCCGGGGCACCGCCGCGGCGCTCGCGCTGGCCGCGATCGTGCCGCTGGGGTTCGCGGGCTGGATCGGCTGGCACGCCGCCGCGGACGACCACGGCTCCCGTAGCGGCGCGGACACCGCGCAGGCGAGCCTGACCGCCGGCGGTTCCGGCGCCTCCACGCCGGACGGTCCGGACGCCGCCGGTGGCAGCCCCAGCGCCTCCGCCTCGTCCTCCTCCGCCGCGCCGCCCACCGACCGCTCGGGCGCGGTCACCACGGGCAGGCCGCTCGCGGGCAAGGTCATCGTGATCGACCCGGGCCACAACCCGGGGAACGTCGACTACCCCCGGCAGATAAACTCGACCGTCTTCGTCGGCAACGGCAGCAAGGCCTGCGACACCACCGGCACGTCCACCAACTCCGGTTACAGCGAGGCCCGTTACACCCTCGATGTGGCCCGCCGGCTGCGCGCGCTGCTCCAGTCCGAGGGCGCGAAGGTGATCCTGACGCAGGACGGCAACCTCCCGTGGGGGCCGTGCGTCACCCAGCGCGCGCAGATCGCCAACGCCGCCCACGCGGACGCGTCCATCTCCATCCATGCCGACGGCGCGCCCGGCTCCGACTACGGCTTCCACGTCATCCTCCCGGCCGCCGTCCACACGGGCGGCGTGGACAACCGATCGATCGTCGGCCCCTCCCGGACACTCGGCCTGGACCTGCGCGCCGCCTTCGCCAAGGCGACGCACGAGCGCTACGCCACCTACATCAACCACGGCACGGGCCTCGACGTGCGCAGCGACCTCGGCGGCCTGAACCTCTCCAAGGTCCCCAAGGTCTTCATCGAGTGCGGCAACATGCGCAACTTCGGCGACGCCGCCAGGATGACCAGTCCCTCCTGGCGCCAACTCGCCGCCCAGGGGCTCGCGTCGGGCCTGACGGCGTTCCTGGCCCGCTGAGCCCACTAGGCTGAACACGTCAAGATCCGCACCACCCGTGACCCGTACGGAATCGAACGAGAGGCTCTGGTCGGTGAACCTGCGAACCGTCACCCGGGGGGACGCGGCGATCGGTGCCGCCGCGCTGCTCCTGCTGATCTGCTCCTTCCTGCCGTTCTACTCGGTGGACAGCAGCCTGCGCTGCGACAACATCGGCGGGGACTGCTCGGCCAACCAGTGGCACGCCTCGCTGTTCCCGCTGCTGCCCTCGGTCACCTTCCTCGGCTTGATCGGTGCGGCCCTGATCCTGCTGCCGCGGCTGCTGCCCGGCCAGGAGCCGCGACCGGTCGGCATCCCGCTGAGCGGCTGGGGCACCGTGCTCGCCGTGGCGTCGTTCTGGTCCGCCCTGTGGTCCATGTTCGGCACGCCCGGCGCGGGCCTGGTCCACGACTACGGCGCCTACCTGTCGTTCCTCTTCGCCCTGCTGCTCGCCGCCGCCGCGGTGGCGACGCCGCTGGTGCCGGCGCTGCGCGAGCCGCTGATCCCGGCGACGCCCAACGCCCCTGGAATCCCCGGGGCCTACCCGCAGCCGGGGTACCACCCGTTCGGGCACCAGCCGGTGCAGCAGGCGCAGCCCGGCCAGCCGTTCACCGGCCCGCAGGCACCGACCCAGCCGCAGCAGCCCGGTTACGGCTACCCCGCGCCGCAGCCCGGGGCGGCCGGTCAGCCGGTGCCGCAGCCGGCGCCCCAGGCCGTGCCTCAGGACACGCCGCCGGCGGACGCCCCGCCGAAGGACCACGGCACCGTGCTGCTGACCCCCGTCACCCCCGCCAAGCAGCCGGAGCCGGCCGCCCAGCCGCAGTCCGGGGAGGCGCCGTCCGGCGAGCAGCCGAAGACGGCGGTCGAGCAGGAGGCGCTGCCGGTGGACGTCACCAAGGGTCAGGCGCCTGCCGCCCCGGCCCCGGCCTTCGCTCCGTTCTGGTTCGCCGTCCCGGCCATCCGCCCGCTGGCCCCCGAGCACGACCCGAACGGCGCCCCGGTGGGCCAACTGGTGCCCGGTACCTGGTACCTGGCGATCGCCCAGCAGGGCGACGCGCTGCTGACGCAGACCCAGGAGGGCAAGCGCGGCCTGCTGGCCGACACCTCCGGCATCCAGCGCGGCTGACGCTCAGCCGCACCCAGCCCCGAGGCCCCGCTCCGACAAACCGTCAGGGCGGGGCCTCGGCGTGTGTGCCTCAGTCCTCTGCGCTCAGTCCTCAGTCCTCAGTCCTCAGTCCTCAGTCGAGCGTCAGGCCCTCGCGCCACAGCGCCGCGACGGCCGAGTCGCCGAACACCTCGGGACCGGGATCGCCTTCCGGCAGGCGCTTGTTGAGCCAGAGCAGCAACTGCTGCGCGGTCCCCCGGACCGCGGCCTCGCCCTTGGCGTGGCCGGTCTCCCAGCGCAGCCAGCGCTCGCCGTCCCCGTACAGCGTCCACTCACCGCCGGTGACGTCGGTGGCGTGCAGGTGCAGCGGTGCCGCGTCGGCGAGCAAGCCCCGCCGCGGGTAGGCGCGGGCGACCGGGGAAAGCGCGTTGTGCAGCAGCTCGTCGATGTTGTCGACGGCCAACTCCGGGGGCACTGCGGTCAGTTGACCGATCGCCAACTCCCCGTCCAGCCGGTGCACGAGCGTCTCCTGCGCCATCCGCCGCGCCCACCAGGCACCGGTGTCCTCCCCGGCCCAACCCCAGGCGACGGCGTCGGGCCCGGCGTCCCGCAGAGCGGCGACGACAAGCCCGGCGCCTTCGGCGAACCACGCGGCAAGCCCCTCGCCCGCCGGCTCCCGGTGCGGGATCTCCGCCCACGGGACACGCGCCTGCGCCCGGGTGGTGAGGATGCGGTGCACCCAACGATGCACCTGCCCGGTGTGCACGAGCAGGTCGGCCACCGTCCACTCGGGACAGCTGGGCACCTTCGCCCCTCGATCGGCGAACCCCGCGATTTCGATGAGCCTGGCAGCGTCCCCCTGCACGGAATCCAGGTAACCGTCGAACTCCAGCACGTCTCCTCCTTCGCCCGGTTGCAGCTCGCCTTCAGGGGCGCGAGGAACTGCGCGACCAGCCCACCACCCCCGGAGGTTCGACCCGTTGATCGGGGTCGAACCTCCCCCGACGGGAGGCTGGTCGCGCAGTTCCTCGCGCCCCCGCGGGGGCTCTGTTGAGGGGATCGTGGCAGGTCAGAGCACAGGGGCGCAGCACTCTGACGGGTTCTGGAGGCCGATTGGCAGTCTTTCGCCGCCGAACACGGTCACCGTGGCGTCGTCCCCGCCCAGCGCCGCGACCGCCAGCAGCAGCGCGCCCGCCGTCCACGTCGTGCGCTCCTCGGGCCAGATCGCCTCGTCCGCGAAGACGTACCCGGTCCAGTAGCCGCCGTCCTCCGCACGCAGGTGCTGCATGTCGCGGAGGATCTGCACCGCCCGGTCGGACTCCCCGATCGCCCAGAGCGCGAGCGCGAGTTCGGCGCTCTCCCCTCCTGTCACCCACGGGTGGTCGTCCACGCAGCGCACGCCCAGCCCCGGGACGACGAAGCGGTCCCAGCCCGCCGCGATCCGGGCCTTGGCCGCCTCGCCGCGCAGCGCGGTGCCGAGCACCGGGTAGTACCAGTCCATGGAGTAGCGGTCCTTGTCGAGGAACCGCTCCGGGTGGTGGGTGATCGCATGGGCCAGCCGCCCCAGTGCCAACTCCCAGTCGGGCTGCGGCTCTTCGAGGTACTCGGCGATCGCCAGGGCGCAGCGCAGCGCCTGGTGCACCGAGCAGCTGCCGGTGAGCAGGGCCTCGTCCGGCGCGGTGCCGTCCTCGTCGCGGCGCCAGGCGACGGTGCCGTCCGGGCGCTGCAGGGCGAGGACGAACTCGGTCGCCCGCCGCACCGTGGGCCAGATCCGTTCGAGGAAGGCGTCGTCGCCGGTGGTCAGGTGGTGGTGCCAGGCCCCGACCGCCACGTAGGCGACGAAGTTGGACTCGGCGTGGGCGTCGCGCACCTCGCCGTCCACGTAGGCCGCGGCCCAGGAGCCGTCGGGGCGCTGACGGTCGATCAGCCACTGGTAGGCGCGCTCCGCCGCCGCGTGCTCGCCGCAGGCGTCGAGGGCCATCGCCGCCTCGACGTGGTCCCACGGGTCGAGGTGGTGGCCGGTGAACCAGGGGATGGCCCCGTCGGGCCGCTGTTCGCGCAGGATGCTGCGGACCGTGGCGGCGGCCTGCCCGGCGTCCAGCACCCCGGGCAGCGTCGGCAGGGAACTCACGCAGCGTCCTCGCCGGTCGCGGCGTCCTCGCCGGTGCGGGGCTTGGTCGCGTAGGCGACGAAGCTCTTGCCGATGGCGGGGTTGAGGGCGCGCTCGGTCCAGCGGGTCAGCTTGCTGACGACCGGCGTCCCGACGATGTCCCAGACCAGCAGCTGGTGGTACGCCTTGACCGGCAGCGCCTTGTCGTTGTCGACGCCCACCGCGCACTTGATCCACCAGTACGGCGAGTGGAGCGCGTGCGCGTGGTGGGTGCCGTAGGGCTCCAGGCCCGCGCCGCGGATCTTCTCCAGCAGCTCGTCGCCCCGGTAGATGCGGATGTGACCGCCCTCGACCTCGTGGTAGGCGTCGGACAGGGCCCAGCAGATCCTCTCCGGCAGCCACCGGGGCACGGTGACCGCCAGCGAGCCGCCGGGCTTGAGCACCCGGACCATCTCGGCCAGCACGCCCTTGTCGTCGGGGATGTGCTCCATCACCTCGGAAATGATGATCTTGTCGAAACTGCCGTCCGGGAACGGCAGGTTGAGGGCGTCGCCCTCGACCGCAACGGCGGAGGCGCCGGCCGGGGCCTCGCCCGCCTGCTCCATGGCCGCGAACCAGCGGCGCACCTCGGCGATCTCCTCGGCGTTGCGGTCCAGGGCCACGACCCGGCCGCCGCGGCGGTAGACCTCGAAGGCGTGGCGGCCGCCGCCGCAGCCCAGGTCGAGCACCCGGTCGCCGGGGGCGATCGGAAAGCGGGAGAAGTCGACGGTCAGCACGGCCGGGTCTCCTAGCAGCCAGGGAAGGGGAAGTGAGGGAGGGTCAGACGTAGCGCCAGCCGGCGCCGGCCCGGGCGTGCTGCCCGGCACCGGTGGCGATGGCCGCGCGGTAGCGGTCGGCGGTGAGCTCGGCGGCGCGCTTCCAGGTGAAGCGCTCCAGGACGCGGGCGCGTCCCGCGGCGCCGAGGCGCGCGCGCAGCTCGGGGTCGGCGAGCAGTCGCCCGAGCGCCTGGGCCAGCGCCCCGGCGTCGCCGGGCGGGACGGCGAGGCAGGTCTCGTTGTCGCGACCGGAGACCTCGGGGATGGCGCCGCCGGTGGTGGCGACCAGCGGGGTGCCGGTGGCCATCGCCTCGGCCGCGGGCAGCGAGAAGCCCTCGTAGAGGGAGGGGACGCAGGCCACCTGGGCGCTGCGGACCAGGTCCACGAAGGCTGCGTCGTCGATGCCGCCGCGGAACTCGACGCAGGACTGCAGGCCGAACCCGGCGATGGCCTCGGCGACGGGCCCGTCCTCCGGCCGCCGGCCGACGACCACGAGGTGCGCCTCGGGCTGCTCGGTGCGCAGCTTCGCCAGCGCCTCGACCAGGAAGACCAGGCCCTTGAGCGGGACGTTGGCGCTGGCGGTGGTGACGATCCGGCCGGGCACCTCGGCGACCGCCGGATCCGGGCTCCACAGCTCGACGTCGGCGCCGATCGGCACGACGGCGATCCGGTCCGGGCGGACGTCCAGGTGCTCCACGATCTCGCGGGCCGAGGACTCCGAGACGGTGACGATGGAGTCGAGCTGCCGGGCGACCCGTGCCTGCATCCGAGTGAAGGCGTACCAGCGGCGCAGCGACAGGCGGCGCAACCGGGTCCCCGCGGCGGCGAGTTCGAGCTCGCGGTCGACGGTGATCGGGTGGTGGATGGTGGTCACCAGGGGGAAGCCGATGCGGTCCAGGCCGAGCAGCCCGTAGCCGAGCGTCTGGTTGTCGTGGACGACGTCGTAGCGGCCCTTGCGCCGGGCGAGGAACTGACGGGCCCTCAGGCTGAAGGTGAGCGGCTCGGGGAAGCCGCCGGTCTTCATCGTGGCCACCTCCAGCACGTCCACCGGCCCGCGGAACTCGCGCAGGGCCGGGGTGCGGAAGGGGTCCGGCTCGCGGTAGAGGTCGAGGCTGGCCAGCTCGGTGAGGATGAGGGAGCCCGGGCCGTCCACGCGGTCGAGCACCGGGTACGGCTGGCCGCCGAGGACGTCCACCTGGTGGCCGAGGCGGGCGAGTTCGCGGGAGAGGTGGCGGACGTAGACGCCCTGGCCTCCGCAGAAGGGATTGCCCTTGTAGGACAGCAGTGCGATCCGCAGCGGCCGGTCGTCGGTCGAACCAGCGGTCACGAGGGTCTCCACTCTGTCGGGCACCGGGAGGCAGTGGCTGCGGAAAGAACGAGATTACCCGCCGGTCGGCCCCGCCCCGACGGGCAGGGTGGTGATCCGTGCCACGCGCGGCAGACCCCGGACCTGCTCGCTCCGCCTGCGCGTGCTGACCCTACTTCGTACTACCGGCAAGTAACAACGGTCCCGTAGGCTGCCGCCATGGTGCAGCCCCTGGACGACGAGACCCCCGCCCCGACCGCCGCCCCGGCACCCGAGCAGGACGCCGCACAGGCCACCGCGCAGACGGCCGAGCAGGCGGCCTGGCGCGAGCGCCGGCTGCCGCCGGTCCAGGACCTCGGCGGCGGCGTGTGGTCCGTCCCCGTCCCGATCCCGGGCAGCCCGCTCCGCTACACCCTGGTCTACCTGCTGGAGAGCGACGCCGGCCCGGTGCTCGTCGACACCGGCTGGGACGACCCCGCCGGACGCGCCGCCCTGGCCGAGGGCGTGGCCGCCGCCGGTTTCGACCTCGCCGGCCTGCACGGCGTTCTGATCACCCATCACCACCCCGACCACCACGGGCTCTCCGCCCACGTACGCGAGCAGTCCGGCGCCTGGATCGCCATGCACGCGGCCGAGACCACGCTGGTGCGCACCCTGCGCGAAGTCCCCTCCGCCCGCTGGCTGGGCCGGATGGCCCGGCTGCTGGCGGACCAGGGCACCCCGCCGGAGCACCTGGAGCAACTGCGCTCGCTGGGCAGCGACCGTCCGCCGCGCGAGTCCGACCCCCTGGTCGGCGCGCTCCCCGACCGCAGCCTGGAGGACGGCGCGGACGCGGGCGTGCCCGGCCGGTCGCTGCGGGTCGTGCACACCCCGGGCCACACCCCCGGGCATGTCTGCCTGTACCTGGACGAGCAGCTGAACGGGCGCCGGCACCCCCGGCTGCTCTCCGGCGACCACCTCCTCCCCACGATCAGCCCGGCGATCAGCCTCTACCCCGAGCATCCGGACGCGGAGCCGACCGACCCCCTCGGCGACTACCTGGACTCGCTGGAGCGCGTCAGCCGCCTCGACGTGGCCGAGGTGCTGCCCGCGCACCAGTACCGGTTCGCGGACGCCCCCGCCCGCGCCCGCGAACTGGTGCAGCACCACCAGGCACGCCTGGCCGAGCTGCACCGCCAACTCAAGCAGGAGCCACTGACACTCTGGGACGTCGCCGCGGGCATGCGGTGGAACCGCTCCTGGGACGAGCTGGACTTCTTCTCGCGCAACCTCGCGCTCGCGGAGGCCGCCGCCCACCTGCGCCGACTCGTCAACGCCGGGCTGGCCGAGCCGGGCCGGGACGGTTCGACCGTCCGCTACCGGGCCGTCTGAATCGGCCGCGACCGGAGCGGATAGAGTGAGCGGCGTTTTGACCTGGTGCACCACCGCCTGCCCGAGTCCGCCGACCAGCGACGGGGAAGCCCGATCGGACCGTAGAGAAAGGCCACGAGCGATGCTCTCCGCCGCCCGCGCCTGGGGCGCCACCGCCCTGACCGCCGCCGCCCTCATGTCCACCGGCGCGGCACCGGCCCTGGCCGCCTCGGGCTCCGGTCCCGCGTCCGCCTCCGCCTCCGCCACGCGGACGAGCGCGCTCTACGGCCGGACCGACCCCACCTACGACGGTGTCTGGCGCCAGAGCCTGTCGCTGATGGCGCTGCGCACCCAGGGCGTCACCCCCGCCGACTCCGCCGTCGGCTGGCTGCTCCAGCAGCAGTGCGCGGACGGCGGGTGGCCCTCCTACAACGCCGACCCGGCCAAGCCCTGCAACGCGACGACCGAGGACACGAACGCCTCCTCGGTCGCCCTCCAGGCGCTCGCCTCGCTGGGCGGTCACACCGACGCGGTCAGCAAGGGCGCCAACTGGTTCAAGACCATCCAGAACAAGGACGGCGGCTGGTCCTACAACCCCGGCGGCGCCAGCGACGCCAACTCGACCGCGCTGGCGGTCAGCGCACTGACGGCGGCCGGTGTCGACGTCAAATCCGTGGCCAAGGACGGGAAGACGGCCCTTTCCGGCCTGTCCGCGTTCCAGCTGGGCTGCACCGGCACGCCCGCGGCGAGCCGGGGCGCGTTCGCCTACCAGCCCGACAAGAGCGGCAAGTTGGCGGCCAACGACCTCGCCAGCGCGCAGGCCGCGCTGGCCGCCGGCCAGGGCCGCCTGCCGGTCTCCGCGACGGCCCCCGTGACCGCCGCCACCGGCTCGGCCACCACCTGCCCCGACTCCGCCACCCTCGCGGCCGACTACCTCAGCTCCCGGCTGGCCTCCGGCGGCAACCACCTGACCCAGTCCCTGGCCGGCGCGTCCCCGACGCCGGACTACAACGCCACCGCCTGGGCGGTCCTCTCGCTGGCCCACGCGGGCCGCAACGACGCCGCCGCGGCGGCGGTCAACTGGCTCTCCCAGAACGCCCAGCCGTGGATCCAGGGCGACCACGGCATGCCCAACGCGGGCTCCCTGGCCACGCTGATCCTCGCCGCCCAGGCCACGGGCAAGGACGCGACGGCCTTCGGCACCACCAACCTGGTCGCCCAGCTGGAGGCCACCGGCCCGGCCCCGAAGAGCACCCCGGCCACGACCGCCGCCCCCAGCTCCGCCCCGGCCTCCGCGTCCGCGACGCGAGCGGCCGCCGCCGCCCAGTCCTCCTCCGGCAGCGGCTTCTCACCCTGGTGGATCGTCGGCGTCTGCCTCGTCGCGGGCATCGGCATCGGCCTCTACCTCAGCTACGCCCGCGGCAAGCGCTCCTGATGCCCCCTCAGCACGAAACCGGCCTCCCGGCCCGCGGCCGAGCCGCCGGGCCGGCC